>NZ_JBHSCH010000018.1:0-66762 GCF_042651065.1 Teichococcus aestuarii | reverse complement strand
ATCGCATCCGGGATCCGCGGCTCTTTCCGTCGGGCCATAGGGGGTCTCCTTCTTCCCTACTATGCCCCGCCCTACACGAAATTCCTGACAGTCCCCAACGCCGCCGCTCATGCGGGCAAGACCCAGCGCCGCATCGTCTCGGCCTGGATCGGCACCGCCTATGCCGAGGCCGATGCCGCCGCGGCCCACGCCCAGTGGCGCACCGTCGCCGACCAACTCCGCCCCAAGGTGCCGAAGCTCGCGGCCCTCATGGACGCCGCCGAGGATGACGTGCTGGCCTTCATGGACTTTCCCCGGGAACACAGGGCCAAGCTGCACAGCACCAATCCGATCGAGCGCCTCAACGGCGAGATCAAGCGTCGCACCGACGTCGTCGGCATCTTTCCCAACGAGGCTGCCATCACCAGGCTCGTCGGGGCACTGCTCCTCGAGCAGTCCGACGAATGGGCCACCCAGCGCTCCCGCTACATGACCCTGGAGACAATCGGCGCCGTGAGCGATACTGCCTCCGTCAGCCTGCCTGCCGCGGCCGCCTGACACTGCGGCTCAGTCCGCTGAGGAACACCGCTCCTACACCACGCGGTGGGACACGACCCCGCCTCGCCGCGCACCATCGGACGAGGCGGGGGGAAATGCAGGTTCTAGTGCCGGGTGCGCCGCCATCGCCAAGCCTGCCCCCGTACGGCGAGCTATCTTCAACCGGTCGTTCGCGCATCTCGTCATGCCAATCCGATGTCCTCACCGCCGGCGCAGGTTGCTGACACCTCAACTCAAAGCACCTAATACCAAGTCCCAGTGATCAGAACCCATAGCTGTAGTGCCTCCCGCAGCGCCGGGGATACGACCCAGCGTTCTATAAGTTCTGATCAAAGAGACTTGGTATAAGGAGTGCTAGAATATTTAAGAAGAGCAAAGCAGAATTGAACAGGTTCTAGGAGAATCCTAACGTAGGGTTACCGACAGCCCAGAGCCATGTTGTTGGTCCGATCGCAGATCCATCGATGGTTTGCAGGGTTAGTGACATCCATAAGGCGATTTAGCGAGGTACTAGTGCAACGTTCTCCCGATAGGGGAACGCCGTCATTGATCTCCTTTTGGGTGCGAGTTTCAGCTAGGTACGATATAACGCCCGCGAGCGGTCGTGGCCTAGGTGCTTCCTGGGCGATCTTGGGCGCTAAATACGTCGGACAGCCGCGGTGGCGTCCTGTAAAAGCCGGTCCTCCTGAATCCCCGGGACAAAATCGGCCGGTTCCTGCATTCGATGTACGGAAAACAATACTGAGAAAACCTTGGTCAGTCGTTGGCGTTGCCGGCCAGGCAACCCTCAGGTTTGTTCCTGGTTGCGAATCCTCCGCATGTGTATAGCCATATCCAGCCATGGTGAGCTTTCGCAGGTCATCGCCTGGAGAAGCGAGGCGAGCGGGCGTCACCTTGGCAGTTTCGACATCAGCAGAGAGTTGTAGTAGAGCAAGATCAGAAACAATCGAAGTATCCGTGATCCTATAGTCGCGGTGAACAATAATTCTATTCACATCAAATGTTTTGTAGTTTCCGCCGGCTACCTGTGGATAGGCATGAGCCTGATAGTTACCTCGACCTGCTACAAGGATATCTAAATCTGTTCCACTTCGATGCCCAAGGCGTTGTTGTGCCTCCGCTGTTGACCGGAGATTGCGGCCTTCTTCCCAAATAACACAATGGGCTGCAGTAAGGATCCAAGGGCCTCCAATAGCTGTGCCCGTGCACGTCTGGCCTTTCCCATCGCCGCCAAGAATATGAACTAAGGCAAGTCGCATCACTTCCCGAAATTGGTGTGGATCATAAGGCTCGCTTCTTGAACCATCCGGCAGTAAAGATCCATTCAGGCTCTCAAAACTGTGCTGGCATTTCAACTCTTGGCTGCTTGAAGGGCGTCCATGATGAGCCTGCGCTGGCGCCGGTGGTCGCGGTGTCGAAACGGCGGCTAGAGCAATATCGCTCGAAGATCCTGGGGCCGGTGCCGTGAGTGCTGATACTGAACCTGGAGCCGAAGTTCTGGGCGGTGTCGAGGGGAGATTGGCCCCCCCAGGTACCGCCGTGCCATGAACGGCAATACCAGTCAGGCTGAAGGCTAAGCGAGCGAGGGTTGGTACACTTTCCGATGGAAGAAGTGGTGTAAGTGTGGGTTTGCTCGGCACATAGCCCAGTGCGCCGGCTGCTGAAGACAAGGAAGCGCGCCAGTCTTCGACTGCGTTGGGCTGGAGGTTTGCACCTCGAGTTCGTGCTGCCGCTTTAAGATCGAGTTGAATGGCTCCGCCCGCGAGAGCTGCGGCGAGACGACTTTTCACCGCATTTTCTGTGTCTGCAATAGCCGCAGGATCAGAGGGCGGAGTTGCTTGAAGGCGACGGCTGATAGCGTCCGCTACATCTGGTCGGCGGAGCCGGAGAGCATCCAAGTCGCGCAGAAACAGGAGTGCGGTAGGGTTACCTAGATTGTAGAGCTCGGCCTCGAAAGGGCGCGAATGCGATGGTTGAAGTGTTAGACGCTCGTCTGCGGCCAAAACTGGAGTTGCAAAACCAATTAAGCCGGCAATGAGAAGTCCTTTCATCAAATTCCTCCAACGGTTGGTGTTACCGAATTACTCGAATTTGAGGAATCGAGAAGTTAGAAGGGGTACCAGACCGGTGTTGTCGGTTGATGTTAGGTGGTGCAATGGTTGCGGCAGGTGCCGGTGCTGTCGTGCCAGAGCGGATTTGCGCGACACGAGAAGAAAGCGCAGGGTAGGTGGCGCTGAGGGCAACCAGAACGTTTGCGTTGTCTTGCCAGGAACGTGGATGCCTAGGCTCAATCCGGCCGGTTCCTCCGTCCGAAAAGAGTGTTTCATAGTTCGTGCCGAGGATGTCTTTCGCTCTGCCACGTGCATCTGCGGTGGGATTAGTAGCAAGCACGATGAGGGCAGCGGCTTCATCGAGGGAGAGAGAAGTAAGATTAAGATCGCTTGCAACCCTTCCCAGCGCCGCTGTAAGGCCGCTCTCTTGGATTGCGCCGGTACGCGCCGCGGCCAGTGCTTCGCGCGCAAGGAAGCGCATGGAAGAAAGGGTGCACAGACGGGCATAACCGACTACCCGCGCATAAGCTTCTGGGATGCTTGAGGGCTCCTCGATCAACGCCAAGCGGTAGGATTGGTGAGCGCCAACTACAAGGTTTTGTAGCTCTGCAGGGTACTCCGATAAGAGAGCGCTACGGCGATATTCGCTAACGGTGAGTACAGCAAAGCCTGCAGTTGCTCCTGCTACGCCGATTACGGCGGCTCCGGCTTGGGTGATTGTCAGTATGGCCGTGAGGGCGGCTGCAGCACCTGCAAGTTCAACCTCGGCAAACTCTCCTAAATTTCGCGCGCGCTGAAGCTTTGCAAAAAAATCGGCGCACTGCAGATCTATAAAAGCAAATCCATTTGCTTGGACTAGGCTCGGGTCATTGCCGAGTTGCTCCTTCAAGTGCTCCTGGAAGCTGGCTAATTCCAAGGCTGTTGGGATACTCGGCGGCGACGGGCCGAAGCGTTCTGTCAAGCCACATCCGGCAAGTGAGAGCATTAGGGCAGCTATGCCTAGACGAGTAGCTTGCAATTTCTGCCTCCCACCGGATAGATTGATATGGGAACATTGCGAATTGATAACGTCAATCTTTTTTGCGGCTGCTGGAGCGGCCCTCAATTCGATCGGACACGTGGCGCAACCGTAAGGGCCTAGGTGGAAGCCTAGAGGATGTTACGGACCTCAGGTGAGATAGATACTGGACCTCGGGGAAACCCGGACAGGCGATCCCGTCCTGTGAAGACCAGCGTAGGTTTCCAGTGCTTTTCCCACCACCGCTGGCTAACCTTGTTGCGCAAACTTGGGCGTTGCAGCCCGTCCAACAGGGAGGCCGGTATGGGCGTTTACGAAGGCGGATGCCTCTGCGGTGCCGTGCGTTATGAGACGCTGGCTGATCCGCTCCGGGTCACAACCTGCCACTGCCGTTTCTGCCAACGCGCTACGGGCTCAGCCTACGTGGTTGAGCCGATCTTTCGCACGGTCGACTTCCGCGTGACCCAGGGCTCCCCTTCAACCTACAATCATCGATCTGAGGGTAGCGGCAAGCTCGTTTATATACATTTCTGCGCAGCGTGCAGAACGAAGCTATATATGACGTTCGAGAGGTTCCAAACCTCCTGCGGTGTGTATGCGGGCACCTTCGACGACCCAAACTGGTTTGAGATCGGCGACAGCAACTCAAAACACATCTTTATCGAGGCGGCGCGGCACGAGACGATCCTGCCGCCCGGCATCCCTGCCTTCTCCCAGCACGCGATGACTAACGACGGTGCACCGCAGGAGCCGATGGTGTTCGAGGAGCCCAGGGTCGTTGGTCGAGGCGTGACAAGTTAGGGAACGCCTTGGCTTGATGCGAATTGGGCAGTACGCCTGAGCAGGAGCATGGTGAAGGTGACGGGGTGCAGGCCTGAGAGGATTCCGGGCAGTCGCTCGAAACGATAGGCGTAGTCTACGATCGCCAGCCCCACCGGATCCCAACAATGTTCCGCGACCAGACAGCTAGGTACAAGTGCTTTCCACCTAATAGGCTTACTGCACCTCATCAGCCGTTTGCAGGATTGCTCCTAAACCATTGTTTTCCACCTTAGTAGAGCAACCCGTTTGTGACTCTAAGCTATTGACAGCGGCCGAGTTCCTACTCTTCCCGGGCGCGCCAGTCTCCTCGCGGAGCAAGGAAGTTCGGAAAAGCCCGGCCTCTGCGCCGGGCTTTTCGCATCAGGCTCCGGTTGCTTTGTTTCAGCGGGCGAGCGCCGCCTCCAGGAAGTCCAGCCGGTCCTGGCCCCAGAAGATCTCGCCCTCCAGCACGTAGCTCGGCGCGCCGAAGACGCCGCGCTCCAGCGCCATCTGCGTGTCCGCCGCGCGCCGTTCCGCCCAGCGCGGCTCCTCGGCCAGGCGCAGCACCGCGCCGCCATCCAGCCCGACGCCGGCGGCCAGCTCGGCCAGCGTCGCGGCATCCCCGGTGTCGCGCTCCTGCTCCCACAGCGCCTTCAGGATGGCATGCGCCAGGGCGATGGCCGGCGCGTCGCCGAAGCTCTCCCGCACGGCGATGACGGCATGCGCCGGCAGGGCCTCGCGCGCCGGGAAGAATTTCGGCTCGAGCTGAATCGGCACGCCCAGCCGCTCGCGCCAGCGCCGCAGCTCCATCATCCGGTAGGCCTGGCGCTGCGGCGAGCGCTTGGGCAGCGGCAGCCCGCCCGAGGACGCGAAGATGGTGCCGAAATCCACGGGGTAGACACGCAGCGCGGCGCCATGGCGTGCCGCCATCGCCTCCAGCCGGGCCGCGCCCAGATGCGTCCACGGCGAATTCAGCGAAACATAGTAGTCGATCTGCGCACCCATCGGCGTTCCCCCGGTTGCTTCGGAAGCGGATCCTGCGCGGCCCTGGGGATACGCACAAGCGGGGCCGGAGGAAGCGGCCGGCTGCGCGCCGGCCGCCCATCGGAGAAGGCCATGCCGACCGTTTCCCGGGCTGCCGCGTTCTCCTGGAGGTCCGCTCCGCGACTGGGAGCAAGCAGGGAGTCTCCAACCGAACATGGCACGGCCGATCCTTCTCTCGCTGGGCAGCGTGAATGCGGATTTCCAGGTCCGGGTGCCGGAGGCGCCCGATCCCGGCCGCACGCTGCCGGCCACGGATTTCACCCGGCTCAGCGGCGGCAAGGCCGCCAACCGGGCGGTCCTGGCATGCCGCCTCGGCCATCCCGCCCGGCTCCTGGCCAGGGTCGGGGATGACGATCTGCGCGAGCAGGCCCTGGCGCCGCTGCGCCGGGCGGGCATCGACCTCGGCGGCGTGTCGGTGGCCGAGGGGGTGGCGACGGCCGTGTCGATGATCGCCGTCCTGCCGGACGGCAAGAAGAGCATCGTGCTGGCGGGCAACGCCAACGATTCCTGGCGGCAGGAGGATGGCGAGGCCGCCGCCGCGGCCATCGCGGCGGCGCCGGCGGGCTCGCTGCTGGCGGTGGATTGCGAGATCCCGCCCGATGTGGCGGCGCGCGCCATCGCCGCCGCCCGCGGGCGCGGCCTGGCCGTGGTGCTCGATCCTTCCCCGGCCGACCGGGTGCGGGACGCCATGCTGGCCCAGGCCACCGCCGTCACCCCCAACCCCTCCGAGGCGGAGGGCCTGACCGGGGTGAGGGTGGACGGGCCGGAGGCGGGGGCGGAAGCCGCCCGCCGGCTGGCGGGGCGCGGCGTGGCCATCGCCTGCGTGAAGCTGCAGGATGGCGGCTGCGTGCTGTGGCAGGATGGCCGCGCCACCCACATCCCGTCGGTTCCGGTCGAGGTGGTCGACAGCACCGGCGCCGGCGATGCCTTCGCGGGCGCGCTGGCCGTGGCGCTGCTGGAGGGGCGGCCGGTGCTGGAGGCCGCCTGCTTCGCCGTGGCCGCCTCCCATCTCGCCGTCACCGCCTTCGGGTCGCAGGAAGCCTATCCCGGCCGCGACCGGATCGAGGCCCTCCTGCCGCGGCTCGCCGCCGGGCAGCGCGGCCTGGCGGGGCGCTGAGATGCCGCTGCGTCCGCCGGCGAGCCTGGCCTATGACGATTTCGACCCGCAGGATGAGGGGCGCCGGGAGGCCCTGCTCACCCTGGGCAACGGCGTCCTGACGGTGCGCGGCGCGGCGCCCTGGAGCACGGCCGATGCCGTCCACTACCCCGGCACCTACCGCGCCGGCCTCTACAACCGGCTGCCGGACGTGATCGAGGGCCGGCGGGTCGAGAATGAATCCCTGGTGAACCTGCCGAACTGGCTGCCCCTGACCTTCCGGGTGGAAGGCGAGGCGGCCTGGTTCTCGCTCGAAGCCGTGGAGATCCTCGAATATCGCCACGCGCTGGACGCCACGCGCGGCGTCTCCACGCGCGAGCTGCTCTTCCGCGACGGGGCCGGCCGGCGGAGCTGGCTGCGGGAGCGCCGCCTCGTCAGCATGGCGCAGCCCGGGCTGGCGGCCCTGCGGCTGGAGATCGCGCCGCAGGGCTGGTCCGGCACCCTGGAGGTGCGGTCGGGCATCGATGGCGGGGTGACGAATGCGCGCGTGCCGCGCTTCGAGCCCTTCGACAAGCAGCATCTGGAGGCGGTGCGCGGCGAGGCGGTGTCGCCCGGCCTGCTGCTGCTGCGCTGCCGCACGCGCGGCGCCCGCACCGGCATCGGCACGGCAACCCGCACCGCCCTGGAAGCCGGCGTGCTGCTGGCGCGCGAGGACCGGGCGGAGGCCGCCTCCATCTCCGAGCATCTGCGCTGCGGCGTGGCGCCGGGGCGGCCGCTGGTGCTGGAGAAGACCGCCGCCATCGCGACCACGGGCGATGCGGGGGTGCGGGAGGCGGGCGAGGCCGCCCTGGCCCTCCTGCGCGACGCGCCCGGCTTCGCGGCGATGGAGGCGGCGCATGCCGCGGCCTGGTCCCCATGGCTCGCCCGCATGCGGATCGAGGCCGCCGTGCCGGAGCAGGGCTGCGCCGCCCGGCTGATGGGCTTCCGCATCCTGCAGACCGCCTCGCCGCATTCGGCGTGCCTGGATGTCGGCTTTCCCGCGCGGGGATGGCAGGAGGCCTATCGCGGCCACATCTTCTGGGACGAGACCTTCGTCCTGCCCTTCCTGATGTTCCGCGCGCCCGGGATCGCGCGGGCGTTGCTGCTCTACCGCTGCCGCAGGCTGGAGGATGCCCACGCCGCCGCCAGCGCGGCGGGGCAGCGCGGCGCCATGTTTCCCTGGCGCTGCGCCAGCGACGGGCAGGAGCAGACCCCGCGCCTGCAGTGGAACCCGCTCTCCGGCCGCTGGATGGAGGACCACACGCGGTTGCAGCGGCATGTCGGCGCCGCCATCGCGCTCAATGTGTGGCGCTACTGCGAGGCCACCGGCGACGAGGACTTCCTGGCACGGCACGGGGCCGCGCTGATGCTGGAGATCGCCCGCTTCTGGGCCGGCGCGGCGCGCCACGACCCGGCGGCGGACCGGTACGACATCCTCGGCGTGGCCGGGCCGGACGAGTACCACACCGCCTGGCCCGGCGCGGCGGAGCCGGGGCTGCGCAACAACGCCTACACCAACGTCATGGCGGCCTGGACGCTGCGGCACGCGCGGGAGGCGCTGGAGCGCCTGCCCGCCGCCCGGCGCCAGGCGCTGTGCCAGGCCATGGGGCTGGAGGGGCGGGAGCTGGCCCATTGGGAGCACGTCTCCCGCCGCCTGCGCCTGGTCTTCCGCGACGACGGCACGCTGCTGCCCTTCGAGGGCTTCGACCGCCTCCGCCCGCTGGACCTGCAGGCCATGGCGGAGGCGCACCCCGGCCAGCGTCTCGACTGGGTCCTCGAATGCCAGGGCGGGAGCACGAACAGCTATCAGGTGATGAAGCAGGCCGACACGCTGATGCTGCCCTTCCTGCTTTCATGGCAGGAGCTGGCCGGAACGCTGGAGGGCATGGGCTACGCCATGACGGCCGAGCAATGGCGGCGCACCGCCGCGCACGATCTGGCGCGCACCACGCATGATTCCTCCCTCTCCAACCTGGCCTTCGCCGGTGCCCTGGCGCGGCTCGACCCCGCCGCCTCGCTGCGCTTCTTCAAGGCCGCGATGAAGCCGGAGCACGATCCGTCCAGCGCCTCCTCGGTGGCCGAGGGGCCGCATCTCGGCGCCTATGGCGGGGCCTTCCTCGTGCTGCAGCACCACTATCTCGGCCTGCATCTGGAACGGGACGGGCTGATGCTGGACCCGGCGCCGCCGCCGGGCCTCACGCCGGTCCGGTTCGGGCTGGATTGCCGCTTCGGGCGGTTCGCGCTGGCATGGACCGGGTCCGCCCTGCGGCTTTGCGCGGACCCCGCGAACCGCGCGCCCGTCCGCGTCTCGCATTCCGGCGGCGTGCAGGCCCTCGCCCCGGGCGCCTCCCTCCTGGTGGCGCCGGGCGGCGCGGCCGGGCCTTGGCGGGAGGCTTCCCCCGGCCTTCCCGGCGGGCAGGCGGCGGCCGGGGCGGGGTGACGAGGGCGGGCGGCGGGCCGCCGGGCGCGCCCGGCCTCTCAGGCGGCGGGGTGCCGCACCAGGGCGGAGCCGTCCAGCCCGTCGAGCCCCGGGCAGCCCATCAGCGCGAGGGTGAGGTCCAGCTCCGCGGCGAGCCCCTGGAGCACCGCGCGGACCCCGTCCTCCCCCGCCAGGGCCAGCCCATAGACATAGGGGCGGCCCAGCAGCACCGCCGAAGCGCCCAGGGCGAGCGCCTTGACGACGTCGGAGCCCGTGCGGATGCCGCCGTCGAACAGCACCGGAACCCGCCCCGCCACGGCCTCGGCCACCGGCGCCAGCATGTCCAGCGAGGCCACGGCGCCATCGACCTGCCGCCCGCCATGGTTGGAGACGACGATGCCGTCCATGCCCGCATCCAGGGCGCGGCGCGCGTCATCGGGGTGCAGGATGCCCTTGAGCAGGATGGGCAGCCGCGTGGCGCGGCGCAGCCGGGGCAGGTCGGCCCAGGTGAGGTCGGGGCGGGAGTAGAGGGCGATGAAGCGCTGCACCGCCTGCATCACCTGCCGCGGCGCGGCCAGGGCCTGCAGCGTGCCCCCCGGCCAGGCGCGCAGCAGCGCCAGGACCGAGGGCAGGGCGCCCGGCCCGAGGCGCGGGCGCTCCGCCGGGTCGGCCTCGGGCGGCGGCAGGCCCTGGAAGACGGGGTCCGAGACGTAGTTCGCGATGCCGCGCCCGCGCAGGAACGGCAGGTGGCCGCAGTCGAGGTCGCGCGGGCGCCAGCCCAGCTGCGTGGTGTCGAGCGTGACGACGATGGCCTCGTAGCCGGCGGCCTCGGCGCGGCGCAGGAAGCTCTCCATCAGCGCGTCGCTGGAGGACCAGTAGAGCTGGAACCAGCGCGGGCCCGTGCCGCAGGCGCGCGCGATGCTCTCCAGCGGCACGGAGGACTGGCTGGAGGCGATGAAGGTCAGGCCCTCGGCCGCGGCGGCGCGGGCGGCGGCCAGGTCGCCCTGGCGCCAGGCCATGTCCAGCACCCCGATGGGCGCCAGCAGCAACGGCAGCGGCAGGGTGCGGCCGAAAAGCCCGACCGAGAGCCGGCGCGCCGAGACGTCGCGCAGCACGCGCTGAAGGATGCGGTGATGGTCGAAGGCGGCGCGGTTGGCGGCGGCGGTCCGCTCCAGCCCGGCCGCGCCGGCGATGTAGGCCCGCGCCTTGCCGCCCATCCGGCGCAGCGCGGCGCGTTCCAGGGCTTCCGCCGAGCTGGGGACGACCGGCCGCCGCCCGGCGAAGCCG
The DNA here is from genome assembly GCF_042651065.1 of Teichococcus aestuarii. Lineage (NCBI taxonomy): Bacteria > Pseudomonadati > Pseudomonadota > Alphaproteobacteria > Acetobacterales > Roseomonadaceae > Roseomonas > Teichococcus aestuarii. The sequence continues at coordinate 56,470 of NZ_JBHSCH010000018.1, read as the reverse complement.
GCGGTGAAGATGCTGGCCTGATGCCGCCGGCCCAGTCCCGCCATGGAAATCCTGCCGTGCCGGCAGCCCCGCCCGATGCCGCGCGCCAGGATGCCGCAGATCGGGCCCCGCCCGCAACGCGGCGCATCGTGCCCCGCCCGCCCATCGGCCCCTTGCGGGGTGTAACCCCGGGCGTTACACGCTCGCCCATGCCGCGACGCCGAACGATCGGACCCGGGTTTGACGGCGAGGGCCACCCCGGCAGGCTGTTGCGGCGGCAGATCCTTCCCGCGCTCAAGCTGACGATCAGCCAGGCGGCCCAGGATCTGGGCATCACCCGGCAGAGCTTGCACCGCATCCTGGCCGGACGGGCGGCGATCACGCCGGAGATGGCCCTGCGGTTCGAGCGCCTGTGCGGCGTGTCATCCCGGTTCTGGCTGGAGCGTCAGCACGCCTACGAGCTTCTCCGTGCCGAGGCCGCGATGGAAAACGCGCTCTCGCAGATCCCCCAGCATCCCCTTCCGGAGAACATCATGGCCGAGCTTGACGTGAAATGACGCGCCCCGAGGCCAGTCCGCCGGAGAAGGCGCGGACCGGGGTGCCGGGACTCGACGACATCCTGTCCGGTGGATTGTCCCCGGGGCACATGTTCCTCCTCGAAGGAAATCCCGGCACGGGCAAGACGACCATCGCGCTGCGGTTCCTCCTGGAAGGCGCGGCGAGAGGGGAGCAGTGCCTCTACATCACGCTTTCGGAAACCGCGCGGGAGCTGCGCGAGGGCGCCGCGTCGCATGGCTGGTCCCTGCCCGACGAAGTCTCCGTCTTCGAGCTGGTGCCGCCCGAGAGCCTGCTCGATTCCGCGCAGCAGCAAAGCCTGCTCCATTCCTCGGACCTCGAGCTCGGCGAGGCCACGCGCCAGATCTTCGAGGCGTATGAGCGCGTGCGGCCCACCCGCATCGTGCTGGACAGCCTCTCCGAGATCCGCCTGCTGGCGCAGGGCTCGCTCCGCTACCGCCGGCAGATCCTCGCCCTGAAGCACTACTTCGCCCGGCTCGGCGGCACGGTGCTGCTCCTCGACGACCTGACCTCCGACACCTTCGACAAGACGGTGCACAGCGTCGTGCATGGCGTGATCCGGCTGGAGGCGCTGTCGCCCAGCTATGGCGCCGAGCGCCGGCGCCTCCGCATCTCGAAGTATCGCGGCCAGGCGTTCCGGGGCGGCTTCCACGACTTCACCATCCAGAGGGGCGGCGTGCATGTCTTTCCGCGGCTGATCGCGGCCGAGCACCGCAGCGGCTATGAGCGCGCGCGCAGGACCAGCGACATTCCCGCGCTGGACGCGCTGCTGGGGGGCGGCATCGAGCAGGGCTCCAGCACGCTGCTCCTCGGCCCCTCCGGCACGGGCAAGAGCATCCTGTCGCTGCAATTCGTCACCGCCGCCATACGGCGCGGCGAGAAGGCCGCCATCTTCGTCTTCGACGAGGAGATGGGCCTGCTGCTGCGCCGGGCGGCGGAGATCGGCTTCGATCTGGAAGGGATGCGGAGGCGCGGCGCCCTGCTCATCGAGCAGGTCGATGCCGCCGAGCTGTCTCCGGGCGAGTTCGCCCACCGGGTGCGCGAGCATGTCGACAAGGCGCAGGCGAAGACGGTCGTCATCGACAGCCTCAACGGCTACCAGGCGGCGATGCCGGACGAGAACGCGCTCATCCTCCACATCCACGAGCTGCTCCAGTACCTGAACCGCCAGGGCGCCACGACCTTCCTGACGGTGGCGCAGCATGGGCTGGTGGGCGACATGCGGTCGCCGGTCGACGTGACCTACCTCGCCGACACGGTGATCCTGCTCCGCTACTTCGAGGCCGTCGGCAATGTCCGGCGCGCCATCTCCGTGATCAAGAAGCGGACCGGCGCGCACGAGAACACCATCCGCGAGTACCAGATCAGCCGTGGCGGCATCGGCCTCGGCGAGCCGCTGCGGGATTTCCAGGGCGTGCTGCGCGGCGTGCCGACATTCACCGGCGACACGGCGCCGCTGCTGGACAGCTTTCCCGCAAAGTGATGGGCAACGCTCCCGCGCACGCGCTGACGGTGCCGCTGTACACGCCCTATGGCCGTGACGCGACGATCGCCGCCGCGCTGCTGCGCGAGGCCGGCGCCACCGCGGCGGTGTGCGGCGATTTCGCCAGCTTCGAAGCCGCGATCGGCGACGATGCCTGCTTCGCCGTGGTCACGGAGGAGGCCCTGCGGCATGTCGACCTGGCCGGGATCTCCGCCAGGATGGCGCGGCAGCCCGCCTGGTCCGACCTGCCCTTCATCGTCCTCACCCACAGCGGCGGCGGCCCGGAGCAGAACCCGGGCGCCGCCAGGCTCTCGGCGGCTTTCGGCAACGCGACCTTCCTGGAGCGCCCCTTCCATCCCTCCACCTTCGTCAGCGTCGCGCGGGCGGCGCTGAAGGCCCGCGGCCGGCAGTTCGAGGCGCGCGCGCGGATCGAGGCGCTGGACGAGGGCGAGCGCCGGCTCTCGATCGCGCTGCTGGCGGGCCGGCTGGGGTCGTGGGAGCTCGACCTGGAACACGGCGTGCTGACGGCTTCCGCGACCTGCAAGGCCGTGTTCGGCCGCGCCGCGGAGGACGAGTTCACCTATGCGGACCTGCTGGCGGGCATCCATCCCGGCGACCGTGACCGCACGCAGGCCGCGGTGCGGGAAAGCGCCGCCACCGGGGCCGACTACGCCATCGAGTATCGCACGCTGTGGCCGGATGGCAGCGTGCACTGGGCCGAGATCCGGGCCCGCGTGGTGACCGGCCGGTCCGGCGGCCGCCGCATGGTGGGCGTCTCCTCCGACATCACGGCCCGCAAGAAGGCCGAGGACGATCTCCGCCGCCTGAACGAGACGCTCGAGGAACGCGTGGCGGCCCGGACGGCCGAGCTCCTGCGGGCGCACGAGACGGTGCTGGCCGAGGTGGAGCAGAGGAAGCGCACGGAGGAGCAGCTGCGGCAGGCCCAGAAGATGGAGGCGGTGGGGCAGCTCACCGGCGGGCTGGCGCACGATTTCAACAATCTCCTGGCCGGCATCATCGGCAGCCTCGAGCTGCTGCAGATCCGCGTGGCCCAGGGCCGGACCGCCGAGCTGGAGCGGTATGTCGCCTCGGCGCAGGAAGCGGCGTCGCGGGCGGCGGCGCTGACGCACCGCCTCCTGGCCTTCTCCCGCCGGCAGACGCTCGAGGCCAGGCCCACCGACGTGAACGCGCTGGTCATGGGCATGCAGGACCTGATCAACCGCACGGTCGGGCCGGCGATCGCCGTCACCTCCTCGGGCGCCGACGATCTCTGGCCGACGCTGGTCGACCCCAACCAGCTTGAGAACGCCCTGCTGAACCTGTGCATCAACGCGCGCGACGCGATGCCCGGGGGCGGCGCGCTGACGATCGCCACGGAGAACCGCCTCCTCGGCGCGGAGGAGGCGGCCGGGCTGGATCTCGAGGCCGGCCCCTATGTCGCCCTGCATGTCTCCGACACCGGAACCGGCATGGAGCCCGAGGTGATCGCGCGGGCCTTCGACCCGTTCTTCACCACCAAGCCGCTGGGCCAGGGCACGGGCCTCGGCCTCTCGATGATCTATGGCTTCGTCCGGCAGTCCGGCGGGCAGGTCCGTATCCGCTCGGAGGCCGGCCGCGGCGCGACCATGACCCTCTACCTCCCGCGCCACACCGGCCCGCTCGAGGGGCCCGCCGCCGAGGGTGGCGCCGGGGATCCGCTCCGCCCGGCGGAGGGCGAGACGGTGCTGGTGGTCGATGACGAAGCGACCATCCGCCTGCTGATCGTCGAGGTCCTCGAGGATCTGGGCTATGCCGCCCTGCAGGCCGGCGACGGCGCGGCGGGGCTGAAACTCCTCCGCTCGGGGCGGCGCATCGACCTCCTGGTCACGGATGTCGGCCTGCCGGGCGGCATGAATGGCCGGCAGCTCGCGGACGCGGCCCGCACGCTGCGCCCGGAGCTGCGGATCCTCTTCATCACCGGCTATGCCGAAAGCGCCGCGATCGGCGACCGGCATCTCGAGGAGGGCATGCAGGTGCTGACCAAGCCCTTCACCATGCGTGACCTGGCCAGCCGCCTGGAGGCGCTGCTCCGCCGGCCTTGAGCGGCCGGCCCGGTCTCCCTTCTCCGCGCCCGGGGCGGGGCCTTCCCGTCAGGCGCCGCCGCGCGGGAAGGCCGCCTCCAGGAAGTCGAGGAAGACGCGGATGCGCTGGCTGACATGCCGCTTGCTGTGGTGCACGGCATAGATGCTCTCCTCCATCCGCGCCGCCTCGGCCGGGAAGAGGCGGACGAGGCGGCCGCTGGCCAGATCCTCCGCCACCTGGAACTCCGCCAGCCGCGCGATGCCGACGCCGGCCAGGGCGAGTGCCAGCAGCATCTGCCCCTGGTTCGCCGTCACGCTGCCGCTGGCGCGGATGCGGCGCAGCGAGTGCTCGCTGTCGCGGAAGGTCCAGGTGCTCCAGGGCATGCGCTTGTTGAAGTTGAGGCATTCATGCCGCGCCAGCTCCTCCGGCGTCGCCGGCATGCCGTGCTCGGCGAGGTAGGCGGGCGCGGCGCAGATCACCCAGCGCATGTTGACGATGCGCCGCGCCACCAGCGAGGAATCCGGCAACTCGCCGATGTAGAGCGCCACATCCACGCCGCCCTCCAGCAGGTTGCCGGCCTCGTTGCCCAGCACGAATTCCAGCCGCAGCCCGGGATGCTGCCGCCGGAAGGCGGGCACCAGCGGCGCCAGCTGGTGGATGGCGAAGGTCGGCATGGAGCGGATGCGCAGCACGTCGCGCGGGGTGACGCCGGTGAAGGCCACCGCCTCCGCCTCCTCCACCGCCTCGATCGCCTGCCGCGCCGCGGGGTAGAAGGCCTCGCCCTCCGGCGTCAGCGTCAGGCTGCGCAACGAGCGGTTGAACAGCACCACGCCCAGCCGGTTCTCCAGCCGCGCGATCATCTTGCTGATGGCGGAGGGACTGAGCGAGAGGCTGCGCCCGGCGGCGGAGAAGCCGCCATCCTCCACGGCGCGGACGAAGACGAGCATCTCTCCCAGCCGGTCCATGGCGCCACCTGTGACGGTTGTTCACATCAGTTTGGCAGTTTTGGAAATTGAAGGGTGGGGCGCAAGCCCCTAGCCTCCCGGCATGCCGGCCGTTGCCCTTGAGGCGGCGGCCCAGGCCAAGAATGTCCAAGGCGGAAACACAGGAAGGGAGCGGTGCGGCATGTCGTCCACGGCGCGCAACCAGACCAATGGAGCGGCGTCTCCGGCGGCGGAACTCGATGCCCTGATCATCGGCGCGGGCTTCGCCGGGCTCTATCAACTGCACACGCTGCGCGACAGGCTGGGGCTGAAGGCGCGGGTGCTGGAAGCCGGCGACGGCGTCGGCGGCACCTGGTACTGGAACCGCTACCCCGGCGCGCGCTGTGACTCGGAGAGCTACTACTACTCCTACTCCTTCTCCGAGGAGCTGCAGCAGGAGTGGAGCTGGAGCGAGCGCTACCCCGAGCATGGCGAGATCCGCCGCTACCTCGATCACGTCGCCGCGAAGTTCGACCTGAAGCGCGACATCCAGTTCGGCACCCGCGTCAGCAGCGCCGAATACGATGCCGCCGCCAATCTCTGGCGCGTGCGCACCGAGGCGGGCGAGAGCTTCTCGGCGCGCTACCTCATCACCGCCGTGGGCTGCCTCTCCTCGGCCAACATCCCGAAGATCGCCGGCCTCGAGAGCTTCGCGGGGCAGTGGTACCACACCGGCCGCTGGCCGCAGGAGGATGTGGACTTCACCGGCAAGCGCGTCGGTCTGATCGGCACCGGCTCGACCGGCATCCAGGCGACGCCGGTGATCGCGGAGAAGGCCGCGCACCTCACCGTGTTCCAGCGCACGGCCAACTACAGCATCCCCGCCCGCAACGGCCCGGTGGGCGCGGAGGAGCTGCGCGAGATCAAGGCCAACTACGCCGCCATCCGCGAGAAGGCGCGCGCCACGATCAACGGCCATCCCTTCGACATCGCGCCCGAATCCGCGCTGGATGTGGCGGAGGAGGAGCGGCTGGCGCGCTACGAGAAGGCGTGGGAGACGGGCGGCCTGCGCTTCCGCGCCGCCTTCCGCGACCTGCTGACCAGCAAGGCCGCCAACGACACCGCCTCGGAGTTCATCCGCGCCAAGATCCGCGGCATCGTGCGGGACCCGAAGGTGGCGGAGATGCTGACGCCGAAGGACCACCCCTTCGCCACCAAGCGCCCGCCCATCGACAGCCACTATTTCGAGACCTTCAACCGCGACAACGTCACGCTGGTGGACATCAAGGCGACGCCGATCGTCGAGATCACGCCGGCCGGCATCCGCACCACGGCCGGCGAGATCCCGCTCGACATCATCGTCTTCGCCACCGGCTTCGACGCGATGACGGGGCCGCTGCTGGCCATGGACATCCGCGGGCGGGACGGGGTGGCGCTGCGGGATGCCTGGGCGGCGGGGCCGCGCAGCTATCTCGGGCTGCAGGTGGCGGGCTTCCCCAATCTGTTCACCATCACCGGGCCGGGCAGCCCCTCGGTGCTGACCAACATGCCGGTCGCCATCGAGCAGCATGTGGACTGGATCACCGGCTGCATCGACCATATGCGCCAGCACGGGCTGCAGCGCATCGAGCCGGAGCCGGAGGCGGCGGAGCGCTGGGTGGCGCATGTGAACGAGGCCGCCAACGCCACGCTGCTGCCGCTGGCCAACAGCTCCTGGTATCTGGGCGCCAACGTGCCGGGCAAGCCGCGCGTCTTCATGCCCTATGCCGGTGGCATGGCCAACTACGCGCGGCTCTGCGCCGAGGTGGCGGCGAAGGACTACCAGGGCTTCGTGCTCGGCCGCTGAGGGAAAGCCGGATGCCCGCGCTTCACCCGGACGTCCTCGCGCTGCTGCGGCAGGCGCGCGAGGCCGGCAGCCAGCCCTTCGAGACGCAGACGCCCGAGGCGGCGCGCGCGGCCCATGCGGCGCGCGCCCGCGCCCTGCAATCGCCCGGGCCGGCGCTGCCCTGGGTGCGGGACATGGCGGCGCAGGCGGGGGAGGGGCCACCGGTGCCGGTGCGCCTCTATTGTGCCGCCGAGGCCGCGCCGGGCGGCCCGCCGCTGCCCTGCCTGCTCTACCTGCATGGCGGCGGCTGGGTGCTGGGCAGCCTGGAGACGCATGACGGCCTCTGCCGCCGCCTGGCGCAGGCCCTCGGCGCCTGCGTGCTGGCGGTGGAATACCGGCTGGCGCCGGAGCACCCCGCGCCGGCCGCGCTGGAGGACAGCATCGCCGCGCTGCGCTGGCTGGCGGCCGAGGCGCCGTCGCTCGGCATCGACCCGGCGCGGCTGGCGGTGGGCGGCGACAGCGCCGGCGGCACCCTCGCCGCCGTGCTGGCGCTGATGGCGCGCGACGGCACGGTGCCGCCCGTGGTGTTCCAGATGCTGCTCTACCCTGCCCTCGACCTGGCCATGACGGGCGAGAGCTATGAGCGCTTCCGCGAGGGGCTGCCGCTGACGGCGGCGACGATGCGCTGGTTCATCGACCACTACCTGCCGCCCCCGATGGACCGGACGGCGTGGCGCTTCTCGCCCGCACGGGCGCAATCCCTCGCCGGCGTGGCGCCCGCCCTGGTGCTGACCTGCGGGCACGACCCGCTGTGCAGCGAGGGCCAGCTCTACGCCGCGCGGCTGGAGCGGGAGGGCGTGCGCGTCACCGCCCTGCATGCGAGCGACCAGATGCACGGCATCCTCACCATGGACAAGGCGATCGGCCCGGTGGCCGAGCTGGTGGCCTTCGCGGCCGGGGTGCTGCGCCGCCATTGGTGAGGGGGCGGAAAAGGCGCGGGGCCGTGGCGGGGAAACCGGCGCGGCGGCGGAGCCGTGCCCGGATTATCCATGCAAAAGTTCCTTTGCCTGACAGGGAAAAACTGTTGACGGTCTGAGTTTGCGCTGCCCAACATGAACGAAATCCATCGGAAAGATGGAAAGCCGTACAGGTGCCATGGGCACCGGCGGCATGAAGGGAGAGAGAAATGTCCAACGGTGCGAATGTCACCGGGCGGCGCGTGCTGCTCGGCGGTGCCGCCGCGGGTGCGGCCATGCTGGCCATGCCGCGCATTGCCGGCGCCCAGGCCAAGGTGATCCGCGTCGGCATGCCGACGATTTTGTCCGGGCGCGTCGCCATCCTCGGCACGTCGAGCCGGGCGGCGGTGCAGTACGCCTTCGGCCGCATCAACGAGGCAGGCGGGCTTGGCGGCCGCACGCTGCAACTGGTGGAGCGTGATTCCAAGGGCCGCCCCGACGAGGCCGCCAAGGTGACGCGCGACCTCATCAACAACGATGGCTGCGAGATCATCATCGACGGCGAGGCCTCCTCGGGCGGCTTCGCGGTGCATGAGGTGGTGCGCGACCTGCCGGTGCTGTGCATCCATACCAATTCCGAGACCTCGTCGCTGACGGCGGACCCGAAGCTGCACGTCAAGACCGCCTTCCGCTGCGCCCGCCAGGGCATCCACGACGCGGTGGCGGGTGGCGTCTATGCCTCGGGCATCTCGAAGCAGCGCGGGCTGAAGCGCTGGATGACCTGCTCGCCCGACTATGCCTATGGCCGCGACAACACCGCCGAGTTTCTCGAATTCGCGAAGATGTACGATCCGGCCATCGAGGTGGTCGACCAGGTGTGGCCGCGCCTCTTCGCGCCGGATTACACCGAGAACATCACCAAGGCGCTGCAGGTGAAGCCGCAGGCGATGTACTCGGCCCTGTGGGGCGGCGACCTCGTCAGCTTCATCGAGCAGAGCAACCTCTACCGGCTGTTCCCGAACGTGGCGCTGTTCTCCTCCTCGCTGGGCGACCCGCCGGTGCTGACCGCCATCAAGCAGCTGCCGGCCGGGCTGCACACCGCCTACCGCTACAACCGCAACTACCCCGAGAAGCCGGCCAACACCGCCTTCGCCGACGGCTTCACGGCGCTGGCGAAGCACGAGCCCACCAACTGGGCCTGGCAGAACTACGTCGCCGCCCAGTTCATCGCCGAGGCGCTGAAGCGCACCAATGGCCGCACCGAGGGCGCGGCGCTGGCGGCGGAGCTGAAGGGCATGCAGATCTCCTCCGGCCTCGCGGTGGAGGAGACGCTGACGCTGCGCGACACCGACCACACGCTGATCGGCTACCCCACCGCCTGGGGCCGCACCGTGCCGAAGGCGCCCTTCGTCGAGGATTTCGCGCCCATCCCCTGGTCGCAGATCCTGGAGATGGAGACGCAGTGGAAGAAGCAGAAGGGCTACGCCTGAGCCGCGCCCCGCCACGGGAGACACGCCATGAATCTCGATGTTCTCGCCGGCTGCGTCGCCACCGCCTCCTGCTTCGTCACCCAGGTGTCGACGGGGCTGATCGTCGGCATGCTGCTGTTCCTCGTCGCCTCCGGGCTGTCGCTGATCTTCGGCGTGCTGGGCGTGGTCAACTTCGCCCATGGCGTGTTCTACATGCTGGGCGCCTACTTCGCCTTCGCCGCCTATGAGGCGACCGGCAGCTTCATCCTGGCGCTGCTGGCCGGCGCCGCCGGGGCAGGAATCGTCGGCATCGTCTTCGAGCGGTTCTTCATGAGCCGCGTCTATGGCAAGGACCTGCTGATGCAGCTCCTCGTCTGCTACGCCGCCATCCTGATCTGCGACGACCTGGTGAAGATCGTCTTCGGCGCCGACTACAAGCTGATGGGCATGCCGGAAGCCTTCGCCACCGCGCCGGTGGAGGTGCTGGGCGGCTTCATCCCCGGCTACTACATCTTCATGGTGGGCATGGCGCTCGGCATCGGCGCGGTGCTGTGGCTTGGCATCAACCGCACGCGGCTGGGCAAGATCATCCGGGCGCTGGCGATCAACCCGCAGATGGTCGGCGCGCTCGGCATCAACACGCGGCTGCTCTACGCCGGCGTCTTCGGCATGGGCTGCGTGCTGGCCGGCACGGCGGGGGCGCTCGCCGCGCCGGTCCGCACGCTGACGCCGGGCATGGGCCTCTCGGTGCTGATCGAGAGCTTCATCGTCACCGTCATCGGCGGCATGGGCTCGATCCCCGGCGCGCTGGTGGCGGCGATCCTGATCGGGCTGACGCGGGCCTTCGGCGCCATCGGCTTCCCGCTCTTCACCGACGGGCTGATGTTCGCGCTGATGGGGTTGGTGCTGATCCTGCGCCCCTCCGGCCTGCTTGGCGCGAGGACGGCGTGATGCGTGCCGGGCTGATGCGGGATCTGGGCCTCGGCCTGATCGGGCTGGTGCTGCTGCTGGCGCTGCCCGCGCTCTTCCCGCACCCCTCGCTGCGGGATTTCCTGATCTACGTCATCGCCTACGGGCTGCTGGCGATGTCGCTGAACCTGCTGGTGGGCCTCACCGGGCTGGTCTCCTTCGGCCATGCCGCCTACTTCGCCTCGGGCGCCTATGTGTTCGGGCTGCTGATGCAGGGCGGCGCGGTCTCCATCCCCGTGGCCATGCTGGCGGCGGTGGGCGGCACGGCGCTGCTGGCGCTGGTCATCGGCGCCATCTGCGTGCGGCTGAAGGAGATCTACTTCTCCTTCATCACGCTGGCCTTCCAGATGTTCATCCACAGCATCATCCTCACCTGGGTGGATTTGACGGGCGGCGACCAGGGGCTGCGCGGCGGCATCCCGCGCCCACCCTTCCTCGGCATCGACCTCGGCGACGCGGGCACGCTCTATGCCTTCTGCGCCGTGGTCTTCGTGGCCTGTCTGCTGGTGATGCGGCAGGTCTGGCAATCGCCCTTCGGCTACACGCTGCGGATGATCCGCGACAACCCGGCCCGCGCCAACTTCCTCGGCGTGGACGTGGTGCGGATGAAGCTCGGCGTCTTCGTGCTGGCCGGCACCATGGCCAGCGTGGCGGGCATCATCATGGCGCTGTTCGTCTCCGGCGCCTTCCCGGAGTTCGGCTTCTGGACCACCTCGGGCGAGGCGATCTTCATGATCATGCTGGGCGGCACGCAGGTCTTCCTGGGCCCCGTCATCGGCGCCTTCCTGCTGCAATTGCTGAACCACTACGTGACGATCTGGACGCACCATCACGGGCTGGTGCTGGGCATCGTCATCCTGGCCATCGTGCTGGGGCTGCGGCGCGGCGTGGCGGATTACGCGATGGCCTGGCTGGCCGACCGTCGCGCCGCCGCCGCCCCGCCCGCCACCCCCGCCAAGGCCGCCGCCCCGGCCGAAACCAAGGCGGCCGGCTGATGCTGACGGTCGAGAACCTGCAAAAGTCCTTCGGCGGCGTGCAGGCCACGCGGGACGTCTCGCTGGCCTTCCCCGCCGGCTCGCTCACCGCCATCATCGGGCCCAACGGCGCCGGCAAGACCACCTTCTTCAACCTCATCTCCGGCCAGATCCGCCCCGATGCCGGGCGCGTCGTGTTCGACGGGGAGGATGTGGTGGGGCGCTCCAGTCTGGAGATGGTCCGCCGCGGCATGGCGCGCGCCTTCCAGGTGGCCTCGCTCTTCCCCAGCCTGACGGTGCGGGAGGCGCTCACCGCCGCCGTCACCGCGCATCAGCGCCGCTCCTGGTCGCTGCTCGCCCGCTTCCCGCTGGGGCAGAGCCGCGCCCGGGTGGAGGAACTGCTGGAGCTGCTCGGCCTCGGCGCCAAGGCGGAGCTGGTCTCCAGCAGCCTCTCGCATGGCGACCAGAAGCTGCTCGACATCGGCCTGGCCCTCGCCATGGACCCCAAGGTGCTGCTGCTCGACGAGCCCACCGCCGGCATGGGCCCCGACGAGCGCTGGCGGATGATCGAGAAGGTGCACCATCTCTGGCAGGCGAAGAGCCTGACCATGATCTTCATCGAGCACGACATGGACATCGTCTTCAAATACGCCCAGGCGGTGCATGTGCTGAAATACGGCGCGGTGCTCGCCCAGGGCACGCCGGCCGAGATCCGCCGCAATCAGGACGTGATCGACGCCTATCTCGGCACCGACCACCATCTGGCGGAGAGCGCGGCATGAGCGCGCCGCCCAACCCAGAGGTGCCCATCCTGGAAGTAAAAGGCACGGACGTCTTCTACGGCGCCAGCCAGATCCTGTTCGGCATCGACCTCGCCGTGGCGCGGGGGCAGACCATGGCCCTGCTCGGCCGCAACGGCGCGGGCAAGAGCACCACCTTCAAGGCCATCGCCGGCATCGCGCCGCCGCGCCGGGGGCAGGTGCTGCTCTCGGGGGCCGCCGTCTCGGGCAAGGCGCCCTATCTCGTCGCCCGCGCCGGCATCGGCTACGTGCCGGAGGACCGGCAGGTCTTCCCCGAGCACACGGTGGAGGACAACCTCATCGTCGGCGCCAAGGCCGGGCCGCGCGGCGATCGGCACTGGACCGCCGAGCGCATCTACGAGGTGTTCCCGCTGCTGGCCGGCATGCGCCACCGCATGGCCGGCCGCCTCTCGGGCGGCGAGCAGCAGATGCTGACCATCGCCCGCACGCTGATGGGCAACCCGGACATCCTGCTGCTCGACGAGCCGAGCGAGGGGCTGGCGCCGATCATCGTGCGCGCCATCGGCGACCTCATCCGCACCCTGCGGGGGATGGGTGTGACCATCCTGATCGCCGAGCAGAACATGCATTTCTGCCTCGGCGTCGCCACCCATGCGACGGTCATCGACAAGGGGCAGGTGGTCTACAGCGCCGGCATCGACGAGCTGCGCGGCAACGACGCCATCCTGCAACGCTACCTGGCCGTCTAGAGCGGATCGCGATCAGGCCGCTTCGCCTGATCGCGTGAAGATGCTCGGCAGAACAACGCTCTGGGAGAAAGCCTGCATGACACGGGATGAAGGGCGCGGCCGCGTCGCGCTGGTGACGGGCGCCGCCAGCGGCATCGGCCTGGCCACGGCGGAGGTGCTGGCCGCGCGCGGCTGGCGTGCCGTGCTGGCCGACGTCAACCTGGAGGCCGCGCGCGCGGCCGCCGCCCGCCTCGGCGCCGAGGCCATCGCCCTCGACGTCACCGACGAGGCCGCCACCGAGGCCGCCTTCGACGAGATCGAGGCCCGGCTCGGCCCGGTGGAGGCGCTGATGGCCAATGCCGGGCTGATCCAGCCCGGCGCCACGCCCGAGGCGCTGCCGCTGGCGGAGTTCGACCGGATCATCGCCGTCAACCTGCGCGGGGTCTATATCTCCTGTGTGGCCGCCGGGCGGCGGATGGCGCCGCGCGGGCGGGGCGGCATCGTCGTCACCGGCTCGGTCACCGCCTCGCGCACCGCGCCGCTGCACGCCTATGCGCCGGCCAAGGCGGCGGTGGTGCACATGGCCGCCTGCCTGGCCGCCGAATGGGGCCGCTCCGGCGTGCGGGTGAACGCCGTCTCGCCAGGCTACGTGGCCACGCCGCCGCTGCGCGCCGCCATCGAGCGCGGCCTGCGCGACCCGCGCCTGCTGGCCGAGGCGGCGGCGCTGGGCCGCATGGTGAAGCCGGCCGAGATCGGCACCGCCGTGGCCTTCCTGCTCTCCGACGACGCCTCGGCCATTACCGGCATCGACCTGCCGGTGGATGCCGGGTGGCTGGCGGCGGGGCACCTGACCACCTATGGCGGCCCGCGCGCCGCCCGCTGAGCGGGGCCCTGCCTCAGCGGTAGTGCACCGCCCCGTTCACGTCGAGCACGGCGCCGGAGACATAGCCGGCGCCGGGGCTGACCAGGAAGGCGGCGGCGGCGGCGATCTCCTCCGGCGCCGCCATGCGGCCGAGCGGGAACTGCCCCGGCCGGTAGGCCTGGCCGGCGGTCATCGGCGTCTCCACCGGGCCGGGGGCGATGGCATTGACCAGCACCCCGTCCGGCGCCCCCCGCCGCGCCAGCCAGCGGGTGAAGGCGTGCAGCCCGCCCTTGCTGAAGGCGTAGTGCGGCCCCGAGGCCACGCCGCCCATCCAGCCCGCGACCGAGCCGCAGAGCACGATCCGCCCCCGCCGGCGCGCCGCCATGCCGGGCAGGAAGGCGCGGGTGAGGTTGATCGGGCCGCGGATGTTCACCGCCAGCACGCGCTCCAGGGATTCGTCCCAGCCTTCCGCCATCCAGTCGTCGAAGGGGCAGATGGCGGCCATGTCGATCAGCGCGTCGACCGGGCCGGCTCCCGCCGCCAGCGCCTCCACCGCGGCGCGCTGGCTGATGTCGAGCCGGTGGCAGGCGGCGCCATGGGCGGCGGGGCCGATGCGGGCGGCGATCTCCCCGGGCTCCAGCAGGTCGGCCAGGATCAGCGTCGCGCCCTGGGCGGCGCAGAGCCGCGCCGTGGCGGCGCCGATGCCGCCCGCCGCGCCGGTGATCAGGATGGTCTGCCCGGCGAGCGAGAAGGGGCTGGGTGTGTCGTTCATGCTCTGGATGTCCTCCCGGTCCGGGGCCTGCCGCCCCTGGGCTTCCGTGCGGGGCGCAGCGCGTGGCCCCGGGGCAGAGCCTCGCGCGGGGCGCGGGAAAGACCAAGGGGCAGGCGGCCGGGCGGTGGGGCCGGGAAGGGGGCATGGCTCGTTTTGATGGAGGAAAGGTGCAAAAAAACTGCCAAAACCGTGCCGCCCCATGTTGCGCGCCGGCCGCCGGTTGGGTATTCCCCGGCCACTGGCAAGCGCCCGTAGCTCAGCTGGATAGAGCACCAGACTACGAATCTGGGGGTCAGAGGTTCGAATCCTTTCGGGCGCGCCAGTTACCGAACAAAGTGCAGGAGCACGGGATTTTCCCGGGCTCCTTTTTTTGTGCCCGCGCTGCCGGTGCCTGCCCCTCCTGGCGTGCCCCTGGCCCGGCCTCCGCCTGGCCGTGCGCGGCGAGGGGGCGAACCATGGCCCTCCGCCCCGGTTTCCCCCCGCTGAAGCCGGGGCGGACCCGGCGAAGCAAGGAGAGCCGAACATGCGACCTGTGAAGCCCATTCTGGCCCTGGCCCTGCTGGCGGGGCTCGGCGGCGCGGCCCTGGCGCAGAGCAGCCCCGGCCAGACCCAGGCAACCCCGCCACAGCCCGGCCGGCCCCAGGCCGATGCCAGCCCTCCTGCCTCGCCGCAGCCCGCCGCCACGGACCTGCGGGACTATGCGCGGATCCTGCAGGAGGCGGAGGACCAGCTCCGCCAGGCCATCCAGCGCAGCGGGAGCGAGCCCGCCTCGAACCAGCAGAAGGCCATGACACCGGCGCGGATGGACATGAAGGCCGCGGCCCAGCGCGTGCACGGCGCCGTGCGCCGGGTGCCGCGCGAACTGCGCGGGGACGCGCTGTACGAGGATGCGGAGCGCGCCGTGCGCGAGGGCATCACCCCGCTTTCCATGCCGCTGAGCCTGGAGGACACCGATGGCGCGGCGCAGCGTGTGCTGGGCACGGTGGAGAAGCTGCGGGCGGAAGTGGCGCGCCGCGCCGGCGCCTGATCGTGGAGCAGGGGGCGGGGGGCAGGGGGCGGGCGTCAGATAATTTTTACCGCTCCCACCCGTTCTGAGCCGGCCGGTGGATAACCTTGGCATTGCCAGATTTTTCGGGGATTCGCCGCCGGGGCACCCTGTGGGCGAAAGGTCACGCAAGCAAATTGTGGGGGTAGGCGCCGCATCCGACCCACCAGATATGGGTTGATGGCGCGGTCAGGGCGGTGCAAATGTGCCCGCCTCAGTACCCCAGCCATCAGGGATTCCCGTCGTGTTCGATGCCATTCAGCTTGCCGATGATATTCAGCTCGCGGGGCATGGTCAGGTGCGCGTGGACCGTTCCCGCGATGCGTTGCTGACCGATTTCGGCAAGGCCACCCTCGACGACCGCTACCTGATGCCGGGCGAATCCTACCAGGACCTGTTCGCCCGCGTGGCCAGCGCCTATGGCGACGACGCGGCGCACGCCCAGCGCATCTACGACTATATCTCGAGGCTGTGGTTCATGCCCGCCACGCCGGTGCTCTCCAACGGCGGCACCACGCGCGGCCTGCCCATCTCCTGCTTCCTCAACGAGGCGAATGACAGCCTGAACGGCATCGTCGACCTCTGGAACGAGAATGTCTGGCTGGCCTCCAAGGGCGGCGGCATCGGCTCCTACTGGGGCAATCTGCGCTCGATCGGCGAGAAGGTCGGGCAGAACGGCAAGACCAGCGGCATCATCCCCTTCATCCGGGTGATGGACAGCCTGACGCTGGCGATCAGCCAGGGCTCGCTGCGGCGCGGCTCGGCGGCGGTCTACCTCCCCGTCTCCCACCCGGAGATCGAGGAGTTCATCGACCTCCGCCGCCCCACCGGCGGCGACCCGAACCGCAAGGCCCTGAACCTGCACCACGGCGTGCTGATCCCCGACGCCTTCATGCGCGCGGTGGAGGCCGACGAGGAGTGGGCGCTGACCTCGCCCAAGGACGGCGCCGTGGTGCGCAAGATCTCGGCCCGCGGCCTGTGGATCCGCATCCTGATGGCGCGCATCGAGCAGGGCGAGCCCTACATCATCTACTCGGACGCCGTGAACAACGCGCGGCCGGAGCACCAGAAGCTGGCCGGGCTGGAGGTCAAGACCTCCAACCTCTGCTCCGAGATTACTCTGCCGACCGGGCGCGACCAGCACGGGCGCGAGCGCACCGCCGTGTGCTGCCTCTCCTCGCTGAACCTCGAGACCTGGATGGAGTGGAAGGACGACCCGCGCTTCATCCCCGACGTGATGCGCTTCCTCGACAACGTGTTGCAGAACTTCATCGACACCGCGCCCGATTCCATGGCGCGCGCGAAGTACAGCGCGATGCGCGAGCGCAGCGTGGGCCTCGGCGTGATGGGCTTCCATTCGTTCCTGCAGCAGCAGAACGTGCCCTTCGAGAGCGTCATCGCGAAGGTGTGGAACAAGCGGATGTTCAAGCACATCCGCACCCAGGCCGATGCCGCCAGCCGCCAGCTGGCCGAGGAGCGCGGGCCCTGCCCGGATGCCGCCGAATACGGCTTCATGGAGCGCTTCTCGAACAAGATGGCGATCGCGCCAACGGCCTCCATCTCGATCATCTGTGGCGGCGCCTCGCCCGGCATCGAGCCGATCGCGGCCAATGTGTACAACCACAAGACGCTTTCCGGCTCCTTCATCGTGCGCAACCCGTACCTGAAGAAGCTGCTGGCCAAGCATGGCCGCGACGACGACGAGACCTGGACCAACATCACCGTCACCAAGGGCAGCGTCCAGCACCTCGACTTCCTGGACGAGCAGGAGAAGGCGATCTTCAAGACCGCCTTCGAGCTGGACCAGCGCTGGGTGGTGGAGCACGCCGCCGACCGCACGCCCTATATCTGCCAGAGCCAGTCGGTGAACGTGTTCCTGCCGGCCGACGTGCACAAGCGCGACCTGCACCAGATCCACTACCAGGCCTGGAAGAAGGGCGTGAAGTCGCTCTACTACTGCCGCAGCCTCTCCATCCAGCGCGCCGATACCATCAGCGAGAAGGTGGCGGTGCAGCCGGCGCTGGGCTTCGCGGCGGCCAACAGCCTGGAGGCCGTGCTGCCCGTGCCGCCGCCGCGCACCACCCGCGCGGTGGCCGGCGAGAACGGCACCGATTATGAGGAGTGCCTGGCCTGCCAGTAGGCGGCGCCAGTTCTTCCCTGAATCAGCAAGGCCGGAGCGGCGATCCCGCTCCGGCCTTTTCTGTGTCTGCGCAGCCAGCTCGAGTGGGAGCTGCCTGAGGGGCGCCGGGGCGGGATCGCCGCCCCGGCGCGTGATCCGGAGTACCCTCCGGCCGGGGGTCAGCCGCCGAAGATCAGCGCGCCATTGTCCCAGTTCACGTCGATGTTCGACCCGACCAGGATGATGTGCATGTCCGCAACGTCGTCGAACCGGCCGGCATTGTCGCTGACATCCAGCAGAACGCGGGTGGCCTCGACCACGCCATTGCCGGAGTAGTTCAGCACCTGCACGTTCTTCTCGTAGCGGATGGCCAGGCCCAGGCTGTCCGAGCTCACGGTGCTGGCGCTGGCCAGGCCGTTGCTGAGGAACTGCACGCTGTCCGCGCCCTGGAAGTAGATGCGGTCGCCCAGGCTGAAGTTGCTGATGTAGTCGCGCGTCCACTGGGTGGTGCCGGACTCGGCGATCAGCTGCGTCCGGTCATAGCCCTGGTAGATGTAGTTGTCGAAGTCGGCGCTGCCGAACATGTTGTCGCCGTCGCGGCCGCCGATGATGGTGTTGGAGCTGTTGTAGATGGCGGTGTTCCACACCGTGTCGGCCCCGCTGTCACCGGCATGGAGCGTGTCCTTGCCGGCTCCGGCGCTGATGTAGTCGGCACCGGCGCCGCCGGCGATGTAGTCGCTGCCCGCGGTGCCCCTGATGTACTGGTCCCCCGCGCTGCCGGTGACGGAGATCGAATCCGAGCCGCTGTTGCGGGAGTCGAGCAGCCAGAAGATATCCGCGTGGGCGTTGTCGAAGCCGTTCTGCGCGGCGTGCACGTTGGCGGCGTTGTCGACGACGCGCAGGTAGTCCGTGCCGCGGATGCCGGCGGTCGCCACCTCCTCGTTCGTGTAGTTCACCACCGAGTCGATCACGCCGTAGTAGGTGCGCTGCTCGGTGGCTTGGTCGGAGCCCAGCACCGGCTGGACCGCGTTCCAGAAGGTCTGCGCCTGATCCACCGTGAAGCTGCCGTTGACCGTGACATAGGAGGCCTTGTTGTCGTCCGTCAGTTCGGTGGCAGCGTTGCCGGCGACGAAGGCGAGATCATTGGCGTTGATCCGGTCGAGCACGCCGGCCGGCGAATCCAGGACGCTGAAGGTGTAGCGCAGCGCGGTTTCGCCGCCCGTCTCCTGGTGGGCGGTGACGAAGGCGCTCACCTCCGAGGCCGTGCCCCGGATGTTGTAGATGTTCGTCGCGCCCGTGTTGCCCCAGGCGGCGGCGGTGGCCGCGTCCGCCGTGCTCAGCACGTTGCCGTAGTAGTAGCCGTTGACCGTGATGTCGTGCGCCGTGTTCCGCACCGCCGAGGCCAGCCCCGACAGGTTCTGGAAATGGTCGTAGACGTCGTAGTGCACGGCGCCGGCGCCATCGCGGTCATGGATGACCGTGGCCTGGGCGGCGGTGGCCGCGGTGCTGGCGTTCAGGTCGCCGGCGTGGCGGATCGCCGCATCGGCCTCGCTGTCGCTGCGCGCGAGGGCGGCGGCGGAGTCGGTGATCGCGTAGCTCGCCGTCGCATCCCGGTCGTAGATGACCACGGCCTGCGCCACCGTGGCCGGCGCCGAGGCCGTCACCGTATCGGCATGGATGACGATGGCCGCCGCATTGCCCTGGGCCAGGTCGGCCGGCAGGTCGTTCAGCGTGTAGGCCAGGTCGGCCAGCTCGATGCGGTCGCCGCCGCCATCCACCAGGTTGGAGATCGCCAGCAGCCGCTGCACGTCGGAGACCGCCACCTGACCCAGATTGTAGCTGGTGAGCGTGATGGTGGTGGCGCCCGGCAGATAGGCGGCCGCATCACCGGCCAGCAGCGCCTGCCAGCTGTCGGTGATCAGCGCGTGCTCCAGCGCGCCATTGCCATTGGCGCCGTCGATGGCCACCAACTGGGCGATGGTTGCGGCATCGGTGACGGTGACGTCGATGCCGTCCTTCACATAGCCCGCCGCGTTCGCCGCCAGGGCGGCCGCCGCGTCGGTGATGGCCGTGTAGCCCAGCGCGCCGTTGCCGTTGGCGGCGTCGATGCCGGCGAGCTGGGCGAGGGTGGCGGCATCGGTCACGGTGACGCCGGTGCCGGCGCGGACATAGCCGTCGCTGTTCGCCGCCAGGCTGGCCGCGGTGTCGGTGACGCTGCCGTAGCTGAGCGCGCCATTGCCGTTGGCGGCATCGATGCCGGCGAGCTGGGCGAGGGTGGCGGCATCGGCCACGGTGACGTCGGTGCCGGCGCGGACATAGCCGTCGCTGTTCGCCGCCAGGTTGGCCGCGGTGTCGGTGACGCTGCCGTAGCCCAGCGCGCCATTGCCGTTGGCGGCGTCGATGCCGGCGAGCTGGGCGAGGGTGGCGGCATCGGTCACGGTGACGTCGGTGCCGGCGCGGACATAGCCGTCGCTGTTCGCCGCCAGGTTGGCTGCGGTGTCGGTGACGCTGCCGTAGCTGAGCGCGCCATTGCCGTTGGCGGCGTCGATGCCGGCGAGCTGGGCGAGGGTGGCGGCATCCGTCACGGTGACGTCGGTGCCGTCCTTCACATAGCCCGCCGCATTCGTCGCCAGGGCCGCCGCCGTGTCGGTGATGGCCGTGTAGCTCAGCGCGCCGTCGCCGTTGTCGGCGTCGATGCCGGCGAGCTGGGCGAGGGTGGCGGCATCCGTGACGGTGACGTCGGTGCCGTCCTTCACATAGCCCGCCGCATTCGTCGCCAGGGCCGCCGCCGTGTCGGTGATGGCCGTGTAGACCAGCGCGCCGTCGCCGTTGGCGGCGTCGATGCCGGCGAGCTGGGCGAGGGTGGCGGCGCCCGTCACGGTGACGTCGGTGCCGTCCTTCACATAGCCCGCCGCATTCGCCGCCAGGGCCGCCGCCGTGTCGGTGATGGCTGTGTAGACCAGCGCGCCATTGCCGTTGCCGGCGTCGATGCTGGCGAACTGGGCGAGGGTGGCGGCGCCCGTCACGGTGACGTTGGTGCCGGCGCGCACATAGCCGTCGCTGTTCGTCACCAGGGCCGAGGCCGCGTCGGTGACGGCCGAGTAGCTCAGCGCGCCGCCGCCATTGGCCGCATCGATCGTGGCAAGCTGGGCGAGGGTGGCCGCATCCGTGACGGTGACGGCCACGCCTTCCGTGACGCGCGCGAAGGGCGTGCCGTCATTCATCAGGTTCGCCGCGGTGTCGGCCACGGCGGTGACGCTGACGCCGGCATTGCCGTTCGCCGCGTCGATGGCGTCCAGCTCGGCCAGGCTGGCCGCGTCGGTCACCAGCACGGCCTTGCCGAGCTTCACGAAGGTGCCGCCGCCGTCCTGGCTCGCCATGTCGGCCAGCAGCGCGGCGCGGTCGCCCGAGAGGCTGTCATAGGCCAGCTCGCCCTCGAAGGCCCCGCGCAGCGCGGCCAGCTGCGCCAGGCTCGCCATGTCGGTGACGGTCACGCCGGCGGCGCCGGCCAGGAAGGGCCGCGGCGCCGCGCCGTCGAAGAAGGCGGCGGCAGCATCCTGCACCACATGGCGGCCTTCCAGCTCCGCCGCGCCGGCCTGGCCGGCGGAGAGGGTGAGGGTCGCGCCCTCCGCGACGCGGAAGGTGTCGACCGTGCCGAGCGCAGCATTGCCCGTGATGTCCAGGTCGCCGACGACCAGGGCCGTCACGTCGAGGCTGGCGGCCAGGCCGGAGAGGTCGGTCCCGGCCTCCAGGCCGGAGAGGATGACCGTGCCGGTGCCGGTGACGGCCAGGCCGTCCAGCGCCCCTGCGGGGGCCGCGAGGCTGGCATCGCCCAGCGCGATCTCGGCCGCCGGCCCGGCGGCGGTGACGCTCTCGCCCTCGCGCGTGAAGACCAGGGTGCCGTCCACGCGCTGCAGCGTGATCTCGCCCTCGGCATTGCCGCCGAAGCGGAGCACCTCCTCCTCCACCGTGACGGTGAGGTAGGGCAGGAAGACGTCCCGCGAGAGGGTCATGCCCTCGGGGATCTCGACGCCGGCGGGGACGCGCAGCACGGCGCCGTCAACCGGGGTGAAGTCGGTCGGGATCGGCGTGTCCGTGGCGGGCTGCCAGCCGGCGGGCGCCTGAAAATCCGGGAAGAAGGGCGCCACGGCGGCCATGCGGGCCAGTGCGGCGTGGGCGTCCTGCGCGGCCACGGCGTCCGTGAAGGCGCTGTCGGCGGCGAAGTCGGTGAGCCTCACGCCATTGCCGAGATCGCGGCCCTCGGCGAAGCCGTAGGTCAGCAGGTGGGTCAGCGCATCGAAGGTGCCGGCCTCGACGGCGGCGCGCACATCGTCATTGGCGGCGAGATAGGCGGTGAGGTCCAGCGCGGCGTTGGGCGAGCGGCCCTCGGACTGGCCAAAGCGGAAGAAATGCTCGGCCGCCGTCATGGTGCCGGCCTCGACCGCGGCGCGGACATCGGGGTTCTGCGCCAGGTAGAAGGTGGCATCGAACAGCGGCGTGGTGCTGCGGCCCTCACGCAGGCCGAAATCGAGGAAGTGCTCGAAGGGGTCGGTGCCGGCGGCGGCCACGTCCGGGTTGGCGGCGAGATAGTAGTCCCGGTCGAACAGGGCGTTGGGGCTGCGGCCTTCCGCCTTCCCGAACAGGGAGAAGTGCATGGCGGCGCTCATGCCGGAGGCGGCCACGTCGGGATTGAACGTGAAGTAGTAGGCCTCGTCGACGTTGAGGACATAGGGAGAAGGCGAACTGGCCATTTTTTCTCTCTCTTTATGAACTGTCAGATCCGCTTTTGCGGGAGGCCGAAGCTGGAAGAAGGCGGGCCGCGCCTCAGCCGGAACCACGCCGCAGGAAGCGGCCGGTTGGCTCAGGTCTGGACTGGCCGGCGTGATGGAGAAGAGGAAGGCGGAAGTGTGGCCTGGCCCTTTCCGCAATCGTTCCGGGCAGGTCAGGACCTTATACAACTGTCAATAAATGCCGCAGAAGTGACTGCATCCCGCTGAAAAGTGATTCCGCGGTGACGCGGCAAAAATGTCGCAATACTTGGTGTGCCCTGATCTCTCTTCCGTCGCTAAGCCACGGAAAAGAAATGGCTGCTCCAGCCAAGCTCCAGTCTGGACCTGGCACGCGGCCAGCCGGTACTTGCGCATATCAATGTCTATTGTTCGTGGCTGTTTTCTACCCGGAGTTGCATTCTCCTCCTCCGGTCTTGGGGGCCCGGCCTGCCACGCGCCGGGGTGCACGGCTCCTCCCGTCGGTACCGCGCCGTGCTGGCCCGCAGGCTGCGGTGGAGTCTCCGGCCAGGGGCGTCGCGGGAGCCCTTGCCGCAGGCGAGGCGCAGCGCGCCGCATCCTGGCGCAGGGAGCGGGGAGGATGGTTTCAGGCCGAAATGTCCACAGTTCGTGCCTGTGTGCCAGAAGGGACACCAGATGTGGTGTGCTGGCTGCCGAATCGCCTGGCGGTCGCCTTGCGCTGCGCTGCCTCGCCCCATATGCTGCGGACCGAGAAACCCGCCGGAGTGTGTGAATGGAAGGGCATGCCAGGACATCGCAGCAGGGAAAGTTCCTGCCGTCCGCAGCAGCCCTTTCCTGAGCTTCACGGCGGCGGATGCAGGGCGCCGCGCCTCCCGCCCCTGCGGCCGCAAGCCGCCCGCGCTTGACCCGGAACCTTTCTGCCAGACACCAGACGACGCGCGGCGCAGGAACGCCGTGCGGCGCGCCATGACCGAGCCACCGGAGAGACCCCATGTCCGAACACGCCGCGCCCGAGAAGATGGACCTGCTGACCGCCAACCCGGTCTACAAGCCCTTCCGCTACCCTTGGGCCTTCGATGCCTGGCAGACCCAGCAGCGCGTCCACTGGCTGCCGGAAGAGGTGCCGATGGCGGACGACGTGAAGGACTGGCAGAAGAATCTGACGGAGACCGAGCGCAACCTCGTCACCCAGATCTTCCGCTTCTTCACCCAGGCGGATGTCGAGGTGAACTCGGCCTACATGAAGCACTACAGCCAGGTGTTTAAGCCCACCGAGGTGCTGATGATGCTCTCAGCCTTCTCCAACATCGAGACGGTGCACATCGCCGCCTACTCGCACCTGCTCGACACCATCGGCATGCCGGAGATCGAGTACCAGGCCTTCCTCAAGTACAAGGAGATGAAGGACAAGTACGACTACATGCAGACCTTCTCGGTCGACAACAAGACCGAGATCGCCAAGACGCTGGCCGCGTTCGGCGCCTTCACGGAAGGCCTGCAGCTCTTCGCCTCCTTCGCCATCTTGCTGAACTTCCCGCGCTTCAACAAGATGAAGGGCATGGGGCAGATCGTGACGTGGTCGGTGCGCGACGAGACGCTGCACTGCCTCTCCGTCATCCGCCTGTTCCGGACCTTCATCCAGGAGAACCCGGAGATCTGGACGGAGCAGTTCCGCCAGGAGCTGACCACCATCTGCACCACCATCGTCGAGCACGAGGACGCCTTCATCGACCTCGCCTTCGAGCTGGGCGGCGTGCAGGGCATGACGCCCGAGGACATCAAGCTCTACATCCGCTTCATCGCCGACCGCCGCCTGCAGCAGCTCGGCCTCGACGCGCATTACGGCATCGAGAAGAACCCGCTGCCCTGGCTGGACGAGATCCTGAACGCCGTGGAGCACATGAACTTCTTCGAGGGCCGCGCCACGGAATACTCCAAGGCCAGCACCCAGGGTTCCTGGGAGGAGGCCTTCGCCGACGGCGTGTTCGCCGACAAGCAGCCGGAAGGGCAGATCCTGCCCCAGTAACGCCCTGGTAAGGCCCGGGTGAAGCGCCGGGCGGGGGAGGGGAGCCTCCGCCGCCCGGCTTTTCGCCCTCATCAAGCGGGGGGCGATCGGCTAATGAGGGGGGCATGCAACGCCTCCTCCGCATCCTCGTCCTTGTCCTGATCCTCGGCCTCGGCGCGCTCTGGGGCGTGGCCTGGTTCGGCCGGCAGCCGGGGGAGCCGCTGGGCGACGCCTTCATGCGGCAGGTCGCCGCCCTCACCGGGCAGGAGGCGCCGCTGCCCTCCGCGGGGGGTGTGCAGCTGCCGCAGGGAATGAGCCTGGGCGGCCCCTTCAGCCTGGTGAACCAGGATGGCCGCACCGTGACCCAGGCCGATTTCGGGGGCGGGCTGCTGGTGGCCTATTTCGGCTTCACCTTCTGCCCCGATGTCTGCCCCACCGAGCTCGGCGCCATCAGCGCCGCCATGGACCTGCTGCCGCCCGCCCAGGCGGAGCGGGTGACGCCGGTGCTGTTCACCATCGACCCCGAGCGGGACACCCCGGCGGCGCTGAAGCCCTATGTGGCCAATTTCCACCCCCGCATGGTGGGTCTGACCGGAACGCCCGAGCAGGTGGCGGAAACCGCCCGCCGCTTCCGCGTCTATTATGCCAAGGTCAACCGTCCGGAGATGAGCGAGTACCTGATGGACCACTCCTCCTTCATCTACCTGATCGGGCCGGATGGCCGGGTGCGCAGCCTGCTGCGCCCGCAGACCCCGCCGGAAGATATTGCCGCCGCCATCCGCGGGCAGTTGGCGGGAATGTAACACTCCAAAAAAACCTGTGCCTCCGCTTTCTCACGCAGCTGTGTCATCGGTAGGCAGGCCGCTGCAAGACCTGCTAAGAGGCAGTTCCCGCCCCTCCACAAATACGTTTTATTTGCGGATTAATAATTGAATGGCGGGGCTGTAGATCGAGGAGCAGCGTCATCATGGCGGATGAGTTGTCAGAGGGCCGGGCGGATCGCGAGTCGGCGCGCAGCGGCCAGGCTGCCCCGCGCCATACGCGCCGCCTGTCCGACAAAATCCTCATCGCCTTCCACCAGGCTTGCGATCAGGGCGATTTCGAGGTGGCGGAAGAGCTGCTCCGTATCCTGGAGACGATGCTGACCCGCCGCCCCACGGCGCCTGACCACAACCGGCGCAAGAACATGGAAAGCCTGGTCGCGGCGCATGAGAGGCTCTGGCTGCTGCGTCACCCCGAGCCGGGCGACTGAAAGCCGCTCCGGCGCCGCGGGACTTCTAAACCCCGATTTCGTTTCGGGCTTTCCGGGTGCGGTTCCGTTGACATGCGATCGCAGGGCGTGATTTCCTCCATCCTTCAGGAGGGCGCCGCCGCATGAGCATCCAGTTGGGTCAGACTGCTCCGGATTCCACGGCCGAGACCACGGCCGGCACCCCCCGCATCGCCGGCGGCTTCTGGGGCGCCGTCGGCAACACCCCGCTGATCCGGCTGCGCCGCGCCTCCGAGGAGACGGGGTGCGAGATCCTGGGCAAGGCCGAGTTCATGAATCCCGGCGGTTCGGTGAAGGACCGTGCGGCGCTCGGCATCCTGCAGGGCGCGGTGGAGCGCGGGCTGCTCACCCCGGGCCAGCCCGGCACGGTGGTGGAGGGCACGGCCGGCAACACCGGCATCGGCCTCGCCCTCGCCGCGCAGGCGCGGGGCTGGCGGAGCGTCATCGTGGTGCCCGAGACGCAGAGCCGCGAGAAGCTGGACTTCCTCCGCATGATCGGCGCCGATCTGCGGCTGGTGCCGGCGAAGCCCTTCAGCGACCCCGGCAACTACGTGCATGTCTCCCGCCGCCTGGCGGAGGAGCTGGGTGCCGTCTGGGCCAACCAGTTCGACAACACGGACAACGCGCTGGCGCATGAGCGCACCACCGGCCCCGAGATCTGGGAGCAGACGGGCGGCCGGGTGGATGCCTTCACCTGCGCCTGCGGCACCGGCGGCACGCTCGCCGGCACGGCGCGGGCGCTGAAGGCGCGCAACCCCGGCATCCGCATCGTGCTGGCCGACCCGGAGGGCAGCGCGCTTGCCCCCTGGGTGAACAGCGGCACGGTGAAGGCCACCCCGGGCGGTTCCATCACCGAGGGAATCGGCCAGGCCGCGCGCGTGCCGGGCAACCTGGAGGGCGCCCCGATCGACGGCGCCGAGACCATCCCCGACGCCGAGGCGCTGGCGCAGGTCTATGCCCTGCTGGCGGAGGAGGGGCTCTGCGTCGGCGGCAGCGCCGGGCTGAACGTGGCGGCGGCCATCCGCGTGGCGCGCGCGCTCGGCCCCGGCCACACCGTGGTGACGGTCCTCTGCGATGGCGGCGCGCGCTACCAGTCCAAGCTCTTCAACCCGGCCTTCCTGCGGGAGAAGGGCCTGCCGGTTCCCGCCTGGCTGGGCTGAGCGGCGGCCGGAAGCGGCCCGGCTGCCGGTCTTTTTTGCTCGGGTAGCGCCTTCCGATACAGCCGCTCTTGGCCCCGCGCCGCTTTGGCTGCACCCTCCGCGACATGACCGCCGAGGGAGAGACGCCGGTGAACGGAGCCGAGAGCCTTGTCCACACGCTGCTGAAGAGCGGGGTGGACACCTGTTTCGCCAACCCGGGCACCAGCGAGATGCATTTCGTCGCCGCGCTGGACCGGATTCCCGGCATGCGCTGCGTGCTGGGGCTGCAGGAGAACATCGTCACCGGCATGGCCGATGGCTACTGGCGCATGGCCGAGAAGCCGGCGGCCACCCTGCTGCATTGCGGCCCCGGCCTGGCCAACGGCCTGGCCAACCTGCACAACGCCCGCCGCGCCCGCAGCGGCATCGTCAACATCGTGGGTGACCAGGCGACCTATCATCGCCCGCTGGATGCCCAGCTCACCGCCGACACCGAGGGCTGGGCGCGCCCCGTCTCCGGCTGGGTGCGGACGGCGATGGACGCCAAGCGCGTCGGCGCCGATGCCGCCGTGGCCGTGCAGGCCGCGCGCACCGCACCGGGGCAGATCGCCACGCTGATCCTGCCCGCCGACACCGCCTGGAACGAGGGCGCCGAGCCGGCCGAGGCGCTGCCCGTGCCGCCCGCGCCCGCGCCGGACCCGCATGCGGTGAAGAACGCCGCCCGCATCCTGCGCGAGAAGAAGAATGTGCTGATCCTGCTCGGCGGCGTCGCGCTGCGGGCCGAGGGGCAGGCGCTGGCCTGGCGCGCCGCCCAGGCCACCGGCCAGCGCGTTCTGGCCGAGATGTCCAACGCCCGGGTGCAGCGCGGCCGTGGCCGGATGCAGCTGGAGCGCGTGCCTTATCCGGCGGACATGGCGATCGACGCGCTGAAGTGGGTCGAGCACCTGATCCTGGTGAACGCGAAGGCGCCGGTCGGCTTCTTCGCCTATCCGGGCAAGCCGAGCCTGCACTACCCGGAGACGGCCGGCGTGCATGTCCTCTCGCGCTACGAGGAGGACGGTCTCGCCGCGCTGCAGGCGCTGGTCGATGAGCTGGGCGCGCCGGAGGCCGCCATCCCCGACCCCGGCCCGCGCCCCGAGCCGGCCAAGGGCGCGCCGACGCCGGAGGGCCTGGCCCGCACGCTCGCCGCGCTGATGCCGGAGGGCGGCATCGTCGCCGATGAGAGCGTCTCCTTCGGCCGCGGCTTCTACAAGGAGACGCACGCCGCGCCGCCGCATGACTGGCTGCACATCACCGGCGGCGCCATCGGCTGCGGCATGCCGCTGGCCACGGGGGCCGCGATCGGCGCCGGCGGGCAGCGCCGCGTCATCAACCTGCAGGCCGACGGCTCGGCCATGTACACGCTGCAGGCGCTGTGGACCCAGGCGCGGGAGCGGCTGCCTGTCACCACCATCATCCTGTCGAACCGCAAGTACCAGATCCTGATCGGCGAGTACCAGAATGTCGGCGCCAATCCGGGTCCGACGGCGATGAGCATGCTCGACCTCAGCAACCCGGACATCGACTGGCTGCGCCTGGCCGGCGGCATGGGTGTGGAGGCGGCCCGCGCCACCACGCTGGAGCAATGCGCCGACCTGCTGGCGCAGTCCTGCGCCCAGCAGGCGCCGTTCCTGATCGAGCTGATGATCTGATCCATCCTCCCCGCCTGGCGGGGCCGGAAAGATAGGGGGGCGGGCCATGCGGATGGCCCGCCCTTTCTTTTTGCGAGCCGCTCGCAAATGATGCTTGACGCCGCCCCGCCCATGGGCTTATTTGCGAATAACTCGCAGTTGCAGCGAGGCTGGCGGAAAGCGGTTACTACCGTCCCACCGCGTCACCGGATCCCGCACTCTCCCCCCGGGTTCCGTCAGCCCCGATGCCGCAGCGGGAATCGGTTTCCGGCCCGCAGGGGGGGCCGGAGACCGGAAGCGGGCCGGGGGGATCGGGCGCACTATGCGAACCGCCTGATCCAGCCGCGCGGTACCTGAAGGGGGACACCGCCGGTGATTGATTTTGCACGCGGGCAGGGCGTGCAACCCCGGTCCGCGCCCCCTTCCTTCGCCGCGCCCTCCGCTGGCCGGATCCGGCAAGGGGAGGGCTGGCGCGGGGCGCCGCAGGCGCTAGGCTGCCACCGTCCAAGACAAGACGGAGGAAGCCCTCTTCATGCCCTACATCATCGAGACCTTCGACAAGCCCGACAGCCAGGCGCTGCGCCAGGCCACGCGCGAGGAGCACATCGACTACCTCGAATCGCAGGTCGACCGGCTGCTGGCCTGCGGCGCCAAGCTGAAGGACGACGGCAGCGACGCCGGCGGCGGCTTCTACATCGTCGATGTCGAGACCCGCGCCGAGGCGGAGGCCTTCATCAACGCCGATCCCTTCACCAAGGCGGGGCTGTTCGAGCGCATGGCCATCACCCGCTGGCGCAAGGGGTATCTGGACCGCAAGAGCTACCTGCGGCCGCGGTGAGCGGCCAGGGCGGCCCGATTGCGGGCTGAATCCCGCCTCTCTAACATCCGGCCCCGCATGAGGAGATCGCGATGAGCGAGCAGGAGCTTTCGGCCCGTATTGCCGCGCTGGAAAGCCGTATGGATCAGGTCGAGCAGCGCCTTGGCGCCAAGCTCGACCACATCGGCAAGCGGCTGGAGGAGATCACCTCGTTCTTCGCCACCCGCACCAGCCGCATGATGAACGCCCAGTCGCTCTACCTGGGCGACCACACGGCGCTGACCTTCCTGGAGACGGGGCAGCGGATCTATGTCGATACCCGCAGCCAGGACATCGGCGTGCACCTCCTCACCGTCGGCCGGTGGGAGAGCAACTACCTGGATCTGTTCCGCCGGCTGGTGAAGCCGGGGCACATCGTGTTCGACATCGGCGCCAACCATGCCTTCTACGCCCTGCACGCGGCGAAGCTGACCGGCGCCACAGGGCAGGTCGAGGCTTTCGAGCCCAACCCCCGGCTGGCCGAGCTGTCCGCCGCCTCGCTGCGCGCCAACGGCTACAAATGGGCCAGGCTGCACGCCGTCGCGGTGGGCGACGCGAAGGGGCAGGCGGTGCTCACCTTCAACCCCAGCATGTCCGGCGGCGGCAACATCCAGATGAACCCGGCCCGCAGCAAGGCCGAGAGCGTCACGGTGGATGTCGTGGTGCTGGACGAGATGTTCCCCGACCCTTCCTATACCGTCGATGTCATCAAGATGGATGTGGAAGGCTATGAAGGCCGGGCGCTGCGCGGCATGGCGCAGCTGCTGGAGCGCTCGCCCGATGTGCGCATCATGATGGAGTTCGCCCCGGCGCTGATGGCCCGCTCGGGCGTCGGCGCCTCCGAGGTGGCGGCGCAGTTCCAGGGGCTGGGGCTTTCCGCCTGGCTGATCGGCGGCACCGGGAAGCTGGAGGCGGTCAGTTGGGGCAAGCTGGCCAACCAGCCGGGCGGGCTGATGAACATCCTGGTGGCGCGCGAGCCGCCGGCCTGAACCCGCGCAACCCCGCCCCGGCGGGGTGGTTTTCCTCCATGACGGCGCGCCCCGCGCCCATGACGGAGGAAGAGATGACCGCCAACGCGCGCCCCTACCTGCTGGCCCTGGCCGCCGCCGCCGCCCTGGTGGCCGGCCCGGCCCTGGCCCAGGACACCCGCTCCGCCCCTCCTGCTGCCACGCCGGGGCCGGCGCCCGGCGAGTCGGACAGGCAGACCCTGCAGAACAACAGCGCCACCCGCGCGCTGGACCGCGCCGCCGGCACCAACACCTCCGGCGCCTACCCCAGCCAGTCGGACGGCACGCCCGGCAACCCGCCGGGCACGGAGGCCACCCGCGCGCTGGACCGCGCCGCCGGCACCAACACCTCCGGCGCCTATCCCGGCCAGTCGGACGGCAAGCCCGGCAACCCGCCCGGCACCGCGGCGGAGCGCGAGCTGGACACCACGCCCCGGACGGAGGACGCGGCCCCGTCCCGCCCGGACCGCCGTAGCGAGGCCGCGCCGCGCTTCCTGCTGGCGCAGAACCCGCTCGGCCCGCGCCCGGGGCTGGAGAACGGCGCCACGCTGAGCGGGCCGGAGGCCAAGAGCGGCACCGGCAACAACAGCGGCGCCGCGCCCAGCGGCCCCACCACGCCGACGCCGGGCAACGCCGCCAGCCGGCCCGAGCGTGGCGCCGGCCCGCAGCAGCCCGGCGGCGCGCCGTCGCAGCACACCACCGGCGCACCGTCGCTGGAGACCCGGGAGGTGGGGCCGCCGGGCAGCAACCCCACGCAGCAGCAGCGGCCTTCAAGCGCCAACTGAGCGCGTCCGCCGGGCCGGCTGCCAGGACGGGTGCAAGGGAGGGGAGCCGCTGGCTCCCCTCTCACAGCCCACGCAGCCGGGCGGCGAGATGGGCGGCGTAGTTGTCGGTCATGCCCGCCACGAAGTCGATCGCGCAGCGGATCGTCTCGCTCGGGGAGAAGCCCGGCTTCGGGTGGTAGTCCTGCATCAGCGAGAGCGCCTGCCGGGGGCGCGAGGGAATGTCGTCGAAGCCGTGCCGCGCCACCGCCAGGCAGGCTTCCAGGAACACCGCCAGCGTCTTCTCCAGCACGTCCCAGGCGCCGATCTCGAACTCGGCCTTGCGCGGGTGGAAGTAGAGCGTGTCGCGGTTGGTGTCCTGCACGGCGCGGAACAGCCCGCGCAGCTCCGCCTCGCACAGCCCGATCAGCGACTCGCCCGCCGGCATCGCGCCGGCCATGAAGCGCGGGTGGTGTTCGCAATAGGCTTCCGTGACGGCGCCGATCAGCCGGCCGATGGCGCCGGAGCGCAGCAGCGCCACCTTCTGCGCCTCGGTGTCCTCATCCGCCAGCCGGCCGGCCTCGACCCGTGCCAGGGGCGCCACCAGGGCCTCGTAGGTGGCGTAGGGGACGATCTGCAGCTCCACCGCGTCCTCGAGGTCGGCGAGGCCGTAGGTGATGTCGTCCGCCGCCTCCATCAGCCAGACGGCCGGGTGGCGGGCATGGGCGCCGCCCAGGCCGCAGGCGGCGGTGACGGCGGCGAAGGCCTCGCGCTCGGTGGCGAAATGGTTGAACTTCACGCCCGCCCGGCCCTGCCGCGCGGCGCGGGGGTCCAGGGCATCCCAGGGATATTTCAGGAAGGCGCCGAGGCTGGCGGAGGTCAGCTTCAGCCCGCCGCGCTCGCGGTAGCCATCGGCCCGTGTCAGGATGCGGAAGCCCTGGGCGTTGCCGTCGAAGAAGCGCAGGTCCTCGTCCAGCCCCAGCCCGCTGGGGCGGCCCTCGGCCTCCATCCAGCGCGCCATGAAGGTGGCGATCACCTCCTCCCCGGCATGGCCGAAGGGCGGGTTGCCGATGTCGTGCGCCAGGCAGACGGCCTGCACGAGATAGCCCAGGTCGTCCGGCGTGTGGCCGGCCGCGCGCAGCTCGCCCGCCAGCCGGGAGCCCACGGCGAAGCCCAGCGAGCGGCCCACCGAGGCCACCTCCAGCGTGTGCAGCAGGCGGTTGCGCACATGCGCGTTGAAAGGCAGGGGGTGGACCTGGGTCTTCTGCTGCAGCCGCCGGAAGGGGCGGCTGAAGACGATGCGGTCCTGGTCGATCTGGAAGGCGTTGCGGTTGGGGGCCGGCCGGGCCGCGTCCGAGAGGAAGCGGCGCCTCTCGAACAGCGTTTCCCAGCGCATGGGGCGGTTCAGCCCCGCATCCGCGCCACGGTGGCGGTGGTGGAATTGCCCGGCAGCAGCGCCGCCAGCTTCACCACGCCCCCCCATTCCTGCACCAGCTCGCCACCCACCACCTGGTCCACCGTGTAGTCGGCGCCCTTCACCAGCACGTCCGGGCGCAGCAGCTCGATCAGCTCCACCGGCGTGTCCTCCTCGAAGACCGTCACCAGGTCGACGGTGGCCAGCGAGGCCAGCACGGCGGCGCGCGCCGCCTCGGGCTGGATCGGGCGCGCCGGGCCCTTCAGCCGCTTGACGCTGGAATCGGCGTTGACGCCCACCACCAGCCGGTCGCACCAGGAGCGGGCCTGCTCCAGCAGGTGCACATGCCCGGGGTGCAGCAGGTCGAAGCAGCCATTGGTGAAGCCCACGCGCCAGCCGCGCTGGCGCCAGCGCTCCACCTGCTCGGCCGCGGCGGCGCGGCGCAGCACCTTGCGCAGCGCGCCGCGCTCGGGAGTGAGGGCCTCCAGCAGGTCGGCCTCGCGCGCCACGGCGGTGCCCACCTTGCCCACCACCAGCCCGCCGGCGATGTTGGCGATGCGCGCCGCCAGCGGCAGCGGCAGCCCGGCCGCGTAGCCGGCGGCCAGCACCGCCACCACCGTGTCGCCCGCGCCGGAGACGTCGTGCACCTCCGGCGCCTCGGCCGGCAAGTGGTGCACCACGTCGCCCTCCAGCAGCGTCATGCCATCCTCGGAGCGGGTGACGAGCACGGCGGGGAAGCCATGGTGCCGTTGCAGCGCCCGCGCGGCGGCGACGATCTCCTCCTCCGTGTCCACCGGCATGCCGGTGGCCAGCGCCAGCTCGGCGCGGTTGGGGGTGATCACGTCGGCCCCCGCGTAGCGGGAGAAATCCTCGCCCTTCGGGTCCACCACGATGCGGCGGCCGGCGGCCTTGGCGGCGGCGATCAGCCGCTCCGGCACGTCGCCCGCCAGCACGCCCTTGCGGTAGTCGGAGAGCACCATCACCGAGGTGGCGGCCACCGTGTCGGTGGCGATGCGCACCAGCCGGTCCGCGAGGCGCGGATGCACGGCGCGGGCGATCTCGTGGTCGGCCCGCAGCATCTGCTGCCCGTTGGCGATGAAGCGGGTCTTGGTGGTGGTGGCGCGGCCGCCCTGAACCAGCAGCCAGGGCTCGACGCGCGGCTGGCCGCCGATCAGCCCGGTCAGGTCGCTGCCCGCCTGGTCGTCGCCCACCACGGAGAGGAAGGCCACCGCCGCGCCCAGCGCGGTGAGGTTGCGCACCACGTTGCCGGCGCCGCCGGGCATGGCCACCTCGCGCTCCACCCCCAGCACCGGGACCGGCGCCTCCGGGCTGATGCGCGTGACGCGGCCATAGACGTAGCGGTCCAGCATGGCGTCGCCCACCACCAGGACGGAGGCGCGCTTGAGCTGCCGCACGGCCTCGGCGAGGTCGGCGGCGTCCACGGGGGTTCCGGTCTCCGGCGGAGATTCCACCGGCGAGGCGGCGGCGCCGTCCTGCGGGGAGGCCGGGAGGGCGCCGGGGAGGGCGCCCGGAGGGGCAGAGGGGGGCACGGGGCCTTGCATTGGCAAGCTGCCTAGCGCAGCCCTGCGGCCACGCGCAAGGCGCCCTCTCATACGGAGAGGAAACGAAGTTGCGCGGCTTCCAGCACCAGGCAGGTCAGCGGTCCGCCGGCGACCGCCCCGGTGTCGATGCCGATGCGGTTCGGGCGCAGCTCCGGCGCGCGGCAGGGGGTGTGCCCGTGCACCACCACCTTGGGCAGCGGGCGGGGCCAGGAGAGGAAGGGCTCGCGGATCCACAGCAGGTCCTGGTTGCGCTGCGCCGCCAGCGGCCGGCGCGGATCGATGCCGGCATGGACAAAAAGATAATCCCCCGCCTCCCATCGCAGCGGCATGGTGGCCAGCAGCGCCCGGTGCCGCAGCGGCAGCACCGGCGGCCCCTGGCAGACGCCATAGCTGGAGAGAGTGGCGTCGCCGCCATTCCACAGCCAGACATCCTCGGCCACCGTGCCGGGGCCGGCGGCGAGCGAATCCAGCATCATCGCCTCGTGGTTGCCACGCAGATGGACACGCTCGGCGCCGGGCACGGGGCTTTCGCCGCAGAGCCGGTCGAGCACCGCGGCGCTGTCCGGGCCGCGGTCCACATAGTCGCCGAGATGCACCAGGGCGCAGCGCTCGGCCGGGCGGCGGGCCCAATCCTCCGCCACCATCGCGTGCAGCCTGGCCAGCTTCGTGGCGCAGCCATGCACATCACCGATGGCGTAGACCCTGAGGCCGGGGGGTAACCGGCCGGGCGCCGGAATGGACATGAAGGAACACACCGGACAAGCGAAGCCTGCACGCGCCATGCGCGAGGCGGGACGCCACTATAACCATCGGCCGGCCGTTCCGTTGTCGGCACCCGTCATCACGCGCTGCGGCGCAGCGCGCGAGGCCAGGGACAGTGGCAGGGGCAGGGACAGGGGCAGGGGCAGCCCCCCGGCTCAGCGGGCGGGGGCGACCCGCCAGATGCGGTTGCCCGCGTCGTCCGTCACCAGCAGGGCGCCGCGGCCGTCCTCGATGACGCCGACCGGCCGGCCATAGGTCTCGCCCGTTCCGCTGTCGGGCATGAAGCCGGTGAGGAAGGGCTCCAGCGGCCCGCTCGGCCGGCCATCGGCGAAGGGGATGAAGGCGAGCTGGTAGCCGGAGAAGGGCACCCGGTTCCAGGAGCCGCGCTGCGCCACGAAGGCGCCGCCCCGGTAGCGGGCGGGGAAGCCATCCCCCTGGCGCAGGAAGGCGAGGCCGATCGAGGCGGTGTGGCTGCCCACCGCGTAGTCCGGCTTGAGGCTCTGCGCCACCAGGTCGGGCCGCTCCTGGGCCATGCGCGGGTCCGGGTTGCGGCCCCAATAGGCATAGGGCCAGCCATAGAAGCCGCCTTCCCGCACGCTGGTGATGTAGTCCGGCACCAGGTCGTCGCCGATGTTGTCGCGCTCGTTCACGGCGGTCCAGAGGGCGCCGGTCTGCGGCTCCCAGTCCAGCCCGTTCGGGTTGCGCAGGCCGTGGGCGAAGATGCGCTGGCTGCCGCCCTCCGGGTCGATCTCGAGGATGGCGGCGCGGCGCGCCTCGCGCTCCATGCCGAACTCGCCATTGTTGCTGGCGGAGCCCACCGTGACATAGAGCTTCCGCCCGTCCGGCGCGGCGACGACGTTGCGCGTCCAGTGGTTGTTGTAGCCGCCGGCGGGCAGGTCCAGCAGGCGCTGGGCGGTGGCGGGGTCGATGCGGTCGCCGCCCGGCGTGTAGCGGTAGCGCATCAGCGCGTCGGTGTTGGCGATGTAGAGCCAGCCATTCTGCCACAGCATCCCGAAGGGCTGGTTCAGCCCGGTGAGCAGCACCTGCCGCGTCTCCGCCACGCCGTCGCCATCGGCGTCGCGCAGCAGGGTGACGCGGTTGGCGCTTTCGCCGGCGATGGTGCCGGCGGCGCGCTGCTTCTCCAGCTTCTCGCGGTCCTCGGCATTCTCCGGCGGCTTGGGCACGGTGCGCGCCTCGGCCACCAGGATGTCGCCATTCGGCAGGCGGTGCATCCAGCGCGGGCTGTCCAGCCCGGTGGCGAAGGCATTGACGGTGAAGCCCTCCGGCGCGCGGGGCGTCACCCCGTCCGGCCAGCCCAGCTGGCGGGAGTAGTTCTGCACCGCGTGGCTCAGGTCGGGCGGCGGCAGGTGGGGGTCGGGGCCCGTCGCCGCCGGGGCGCGGCCGGCCCAGGCGCCGAGGGAGAGGCCCAGGGCGGAGCCCAGCAGAAGGCGGCGGGAGGGTGCGGCCATCGGGGAGGATCTCCTGCGAAGGGTCGGCGATGCCAGTGCAACGACGCCGCCATGGCCCGGTTGGAGCGCCTCGCGCCGCCGTGACCAAGCGGGGAGGGTGTGAAACCCCCCGCCGCGCCGCCACGTTGGGCCGGTGTGGCCGCACCCCTCCGGTGCGGGCCCGCAGCGTCCCGTCCCGACCGCCAGGAGGCCCTCATGAAGCGTTGGACCAAGCCCCGCATCGTCACCCTCTGCACCGGCATGGAGATCAACTCCTACGCCACCGCCGAGTAATCCCGGGCGGGAGATGCGGCTCATCATCCTGGGCTCGGCGGCGGGTGGCGGCTTTCCGCAATGGAACTGCGCCTGCGAGAATTGCCGGCTGGCCTGGGCGGGCGATCCCCGCCTCTCCCCCCGCACCCAGTCCGCCCTGGCGGTGGCGCTGGCCGATGGCACCTGGCTGCTGGTGAACGCCTCGCCGGATGTGCTGCGGCAGATCGCCGCCACCCCGGCCCTCCAGCCGGGGGCGGCGCCGCGGCACAGCCCCATCGCGCAGGTGCTGCTGACCAGCGGCGAGATCGACCACATCGCCGGGCTGCTCTCGCTGCGGGAGCGGCAGGGCTACGGGCTGCGCGCCACCCCGCGCGTGCTCGGCATCCTGCGCGACAACAGCATCTTCGAGGCGCTGAGCCCCGGGCATGTGCGGCGCGCGCCGCTGGCCCTGGGCGAGGCGTGGGAACTGCCGGGGCTGACGCTGCGGCTCTTCGCCGTGCCGGGCAAGCCGCCCCTCTACCTGGAGGCGGGCACTACTGCGGATGCGGAGGACACGGTGGCGGTGGAGCTCACCGCGCCCGATGGCCGGCGCGCCTACTACATCCCCGGCTGCCATGCCGTGACCCCGGAGCTGCGCGCGCGCCTCGATGGCGCCGCGCTGCTGCTGTTCGACGGCACGGTCTGGACCGATGACGAGTTGCGCCGCGCCGGCGTCGGCGAGAAGACCGGCCGCCGCATGGGCCACCAGCCGCTCTCGGGCGAGGATGGCTCGCTGGCGGCGCTGGCCGGGCTGGCGATCGGCCGGCGTGTGCTCGTGCACATCAACAACACCAACCCGCTGCTGCGGTCCGATTCGGCGGAGCGCGCCCAGGCCGCCGCGCTGGGCTGGGCGGTGGCGGAGGACGGCATGGAGCTGGCATGGTGACGCGGCCGATGACGCCCGACGAACTCGAGGCCGCGCTGCGGCGGATCGGCGCCGAGCGCTACCACAACCTGCACCCCTTCCACCGCCTGCTGCATGAGGGGCGGCTGGACAAGGGGCAGGTGCAGGCCTGGGCGCTGAACCGCTACTACTACCAGAGCCGCATCCCGCTGAAGGACGCCGCCTTCCTCTCCCGCGCCGAGGACCCGGCGCTGCGCCGCGAATGGCGCCGCCGCATCGAGGACCATGACGGCACGGACGGCACGGATGGCGGCATCAACCGCTGGCTGGCGCTGACCGACGGGCTGGGGCTGGACCGCGCCGATGTCGAGGCCGGGCGCGGCATCCTGCCCGCCACGCGCTTCGCGGTGGATGCCTATGTGCGCTACGTGCGCGACAAGTCGCTGCTGGAGGCGGTGGCTTCCTCGCTGACCGAGCTGTTCTCGCCCACCATCATCTCCGAGCGCGTCTCGGGCATGCTGCGGCACTACGACTTCATCAGCGAGGACACGCTGCGCTATTTCGGCCACCGCATGACGCAGGCGCCGCGCGATTCCGACTTCGCGCTGGATTTCGTCAAGCGCGAGGCGCGCACGCCGGAGCAGCAGGAGCAGGTGCTGGAGGCGCTGCGCTTCAAGTGCGACGTGCTCTGGGCGCAGCTCGACGCGCTGCACCACGCCTATGTCACGCCCGGGCTGGTCCCGCCCGGCGGCTTCCGGCCCCGATGAGCGAGGCCCCCCGCCTCTCGCCGCACGCCCGGCTGCGGCACGATGCGGCACGCGGCCAGTGGGTGCTGCTGGCGCCCGAGCGCGTGCTGGTGCTGGACGAGACCTCCCACGCCATCCTGGCCCTGCTGGACGGCACGCGGGACGTCGCCGCCATCGCCGCGCAGCTCGCCGCCGAATACGATGCGCCGGCGGAGGAGATCGCCGCCGACGTGGCGGCGGTGCTGGACGATCTCCGCGCGCAGGGGCTGGTGCGGCCGTGAGCGGGAGCATCCCGCCGCCGATCGGGCTGCTGGCGGAGCTGACGCATCGCTGCCCGCTGGGCTGCCCCTACTGCTCCAACCCCACCGATCTCGAG
This sequence comes from Teichococcus aestuarii, assembly GCF_042651065.1. Classification (NCBI taxonomy): domain Bacteria; kingdom Pseudomonadati; phylum Pseudomonadota; class Alphaproteobacteria; order Acetobacterales; family Roseomonadaceae; genus Roseomonas; species Teichococcus aestuarii. Next base: position 18,048 of record NZ_JBHSCH010000018.1, on the reverse strand, counting down.
AAGCGCGGCGCCGAGCTGGACACCGCCACCTGGCAGCGGGTGATGCGCGAGGCGGCCGCGCTCGGCGTGCTGCAACTGCATCTCTCGGGCGGCGAGCCGGCGGCGCGGCCGGACCTGGAGGCCATCACCGCCACCGCCGCCGAGGCGGGGCTCTACACCAACCTCATCACCTCCGGCGTGCTGCTGAACGGTGCCCGGCTGCGCGCCCTGGCCGATGCCGGGCTGGCGCATGTGCAGCTCAGTCTGCAGCACGCCGAGGCGGCGGCGGCCGACCGCATCGGCAATTTCCGCGGCGGCCATGCCCGCAAGCTGGCGCTGGTTGAGGGCATCCACGCCGCCGGGCTGGCGCTGACCATCAACGTGGTGCTGCACCGGGGCAACCTGGATTCGGTGGAGGCGATGATCGCGCTGGCGGAAAGGCTCGGCGCCGGGCGGCTGGAGATCGCGCACACCCAGTACCATGGCTGGGCGCTGCGCAACCGCGCGGCGCTGATGCCGAGCGCCGCGCAGGTGGCGGAATCGCGCGCCACCGTGCTGGCGGCGCGGGAGCGGCTGCAGGGCCGCATGGCGATCGACTTCGTGGCGCCGGACTACCATGCCAGCCGCCCCAAGGCCTGCATGGGCGGCTGGGGCCGGCAGTTCCTGAACGTGACGCCGAGCGGCGCCGTGCTGCCCTGCCACGCCGCCGAGACCATCCCCGGCCTCAGCTTCCCGCGCGTGACGGAACAGTCGCTGGCCGAGATCTGGTATGGCGCGGAGGCCTTCAACCGCTTCCGCGGCACCGCCTGGATGCCGGAGCCCTGCCGCTCCTGCGACCGGCGGGAGGTGGATTGGGGCGGCTGCCGCTGCCAGGCGCTTGCCCTGACCGGCGACGCCACCCAGGCCGACCCGGCCTGCGCCCTCTCGCCGCACCGCGCCGCCCTGCTGGCCGCGCTGGAGGCGCCGGCGGAAGACAGCTTGGCCTTCCGCCGCTGAGGCGACAGGAAGGCAGGCGTTCCGGGCCGCGGGACCGCGCCCGCAGCGTTGATGCCATTGCCCCTGCCGCGGCCGAAACTTCAACCCGCCCTGCCGCGTAGATCTGTTCGCCCCCAAGACGAAGGAAGCGGATGATGCGCCCCTGCCTGATCATCGCTGCCGGCATCCTCGCGGCCGCGCCCCTGGCGTCCCTGTCGCCGGCCCGGAGCGCCGAGCCTCTCCGGATGACCGCCTGCCCCTCCCGCGAGAAGACGGAGCAGATCCTCCAGAGCGGCGGCAATCTCAACCCCGATGGCTGCCGCACCGTGACCGTCACCCGCGTCGATTCCCCCGCCGGCCCGGTCTGCGTCATGAATTTCGGCGAGAGCCAGGGTATCGTTGGCGCCATCACCAGCGCGGCGGTGCCGACCGAGTGGTGGACATCCTGCGAGAATCTCCGCCAGCCCTGACGGCGTAGGGGCTGGAAGCGGGGGAGCGGCCCCGGAGGGCTCACACCCGCTCCAGCACCATGGCGATGCCCTGGCCGACGCCGATGCACATCGTCACCAGCGCGTAGCGCGCCTCGCGGTGGTGCAGCTCGGCCACCGCCGTCTGCACCAGCCGCGCGCCGGACATGCCGAGTGGATGGCCGAGCGCGATGGCGCCGCCATTCGGGTTCACATGCTCGGCGTCGTCCGGCAGGCCGAGGTCGCGCGTCACGGCGAGGGCCTGGGCGGCGAAGGCCTCGTTCAGCTCGATCACGTCGATGTCGGAGAGGTCGAGGCCGGCCCTGTCCAGCACCTTGCGGGTGGCGGGCGCCGGGCCGAAGCCCATGATGCGCGGCGGCACGCCGGCGGTGGCGCAGGCCACCACGCGGGCGCGCGGCACCAGGCCGTGCGTGGCCGCCGCCGCCTCGCTGGCCAGCAGGATGGCGCAGGCGCCGTCATTCACGCCCGAGGCGTTGCCCGCCGTCACCGTGCCGCCCTCGCGGCGGAAGGGGGCGGGCAGGCGCGCCAGCATCTCCGGCGTGGTGTCCGGGCGGGGGTGCTCGTCCTGCCGCACGATCACCGGCCCGCCCTTGCGGCGGCGGATCTCGACGGGGACGATCTCCTCGGCGAAGCGGCCGATCTCCATGGCGCGCCTGGCCCGCTGCTGGCTGCGGAAGGCGAAGGCGTCCTGGTCGGCGCGGCCGATCTGGAAATCGGCCGCGACGTTCTCCGCCGTCTCCGGCATGGATTCGGCGCCGTACTGCGCCCGCATCAGCGGGTTGACGAAGCGCCAGCCGATGGTGGTGTCGTACATCTCCGCCTGCCGGCCGAAGGGCTCGGCGTTCTTGCCCATGACGAAAGGCGCGCGCGTCATGCTCTCCACGCCGCCGGCCAGCATCAGCTCCGCCTCGCCGGACTTGATGGCGCGGGCGGCGATGCCGGTGGCGTCCAGCCCCGAGCCGCAGAGCCGGTTGACGGTGCTGCCCGGCACGCCATCGGGCAGGCCGGCCAGCAGCCCGGCCATGCGCGCCACGTTGCGGTTGTCCTCCCCCGCCTGGTTGGCGCAGCCGAGGACGATGTCGTCCAGCGCGCCCCAGTCGAGCCCGCGGTGGCGGGCCATCAGCGCCTTGATCGGCACGGCGGCGAGGTCATCGGCGCGCACCGCCGCCAGCGCGCCGGCATGGCGGCCGATGGGCGTGCGGGCGGCGTCGCAGATGAAGGCGTCACGCATCGCGGTGTGTCAGGCCTTGCGCAGCGGCGCGTCGGTGCGCGCCTGGAGGTCGTCGAAGCTGAGGCCGGGGGCCATGTCCACCACCGCGAAGCCCTGCTCCGTCACGTCCAGCACGGCGAGGTTGGTGTAGACGCGGCGCACGGCGCGCATGGCCGTCAGCGGATAGCCGCAGCGGTGCACCAGCTTGGAGCGGCCCTCCTTGGTGGTGTGCTCCATCACCACCCACAGCCGCTTGGCGCCGGCGGCGAGGTCCATGGCGCCGCCCACGGCAGGGGCGGTGTCGTTGGCCGAGGTCGCCCAGTTGGCGACGTCGCCATTCTCCGCCACCTCGAAGGCGCCGAGCACGCAGAGGTCGAGATGCCCGCCGCGGATCATGGCGAAGCTGTCGGCGTGGTGCACATAGGCGCCGCCGCGCAGCAGCGTCACCTGCTGCTTGCCGGCGTTGATCAGCCAGGGGTCGGCGTCGTCCGGGGCGGGGGCGGGGCCCATGCCCAGCACGCCGTTCTCGGAGTGGAACACCACCTCGCGCTCGGCGGGGACGAAATCGGCCACCAGCGTCGGGATGCCGATGCCGAGGTTGACGTACCAGCCCTCCGGGATGTCCTGCGCCACCCGTGCGGCCATCTGCTTGCGGGAGAGGGGCGTGAAGCTTGTCTCGCTCATGGGGAGGATCCTCTCAGGCCCAAGGGTCAGGCGACAGGGTGCAGCAGGACGCGGTCGACGAAGATGCCGGGGGTGACGACCTCCTCCGGGTCCAGCGTGCCGAGCGGCTCGATCATGTCCACCTGCGCGATGGTGAGCTTCGCGGCCATGGCCATCACCGGGTTGAAGTTGCGGCCCGAGCGCCGGTAGGTGAGGTTGCCCCAGCGGTCCGCCTTGTGCGCCTGGATCAGCGCCACGTCGCCGGGCAGGGCGTGCTCCAGCACGCAGGGGCGGCCGTTGAACTCGGCGGTGGGCTTGCCCTCGGTCAGCAGCGTGCCGTAGCCGGTGGGGGTGTAGAAGGCGGGCACCCCGGCGCCGGCGGCGCGCATCCGCTCGGCCAGCGTGCCCTGCGGCACGATCTCCAGCTCCAGCTTCCCGGCCTTGTACAGCTCCTCGAACACCACCGAGCCGGCGCTGCGCGGGAAGGAGCAGATGATCTTGCGCACCCGCCCCAGCTCCATCAGCCGCGCCAGCCCGACGCGCCCGGCGCCGGCATTGTTGGCGACGATGGTGAGGTCCTTCGCCCCCTGCTCGATCAGCCCGTCAATCAGCGCGTCCGGCTGGCCGACCGAGCCGAAGCCGCCCACCAGCACGGTGGCGCCGTCGGCGAGGCCCTGCATGGCCTCGGCCATGTCGCGCACGGTCTTGTTGATCATCGGATCGTTCCCTCGGGGTGTCCCTGCTGGGTCATGGCGTTCCCTGTTCTTCTTGCGGTGGGCGAGACTAGGTCCGCCATGCGCGGGGCCGCAACGGCGTGCGCTATCCGCACAACGGGCATCCTGGAAGCTCCGGCCGCAACAGCCGCCTCCTCCGGGGCGTTAGCCCCCGGGAACGACCCTGCGCCCGCTTCCTGCTGGCGCATCCGGACAGCAAGGACGCGCATGGCCGAGCCTGCCCATCCCGCCACCTATCCGCCCCTCGATCAGCCGAAGCCGGTGGCGGAGGGGCTCTGGATCGTGGACAGCGGCCCGCTGCGCGTCCTGGGCCTTCCCCTGCCGGTGCGCATGACGGTGCTCCGCCTGCGGGATGGCGGGCTCTGGCTGCACTCGCCCACCCGCCATACCGCCGCGCTGCAGCGCGCGCTGCAGGAGATCGGCCCAATCCGCCACTTGGTCGCGCCCAACATCGCGCACTGGTCCTTCCTGCAGGCCTGGCAGCGCCATTGCCCGGAAGCCAGGATCTGGGCGGCACCGGAGTTGCGGCGGCGCCGCGCCGTGCGGAAATCCCGCCTGCGGCTGGACCACGACCTTGCCGGCGCCGCGCCGGAGCCCTGGGCCGGGGAGATCGAGCAGCGCGTCGTGCCCGGGGCCGGCGGCTTCCGCGAGGTGGCCTTCTTCCACCAGCCGAGCCGCAGCCTGCTGCTGACCGACCTGGTGCAGAACCTGGAGCCCGGCAAGCTGCCGCCCCTGGTGCGCCCCCTGGCGCGGCTGGCCGGCGTCACGGCGCCGGAGGGCGGCACGCCGGCCTATCTGCGCGCCCTGCTGCGCCTGCGCCGCCGGGATGCCGCCGAAGCCGCCCGGCAGATGCTGGCATGGCAGCCGGAGCGGGTGATCTTCGCCCATGGCGCCTGGTTCGAGCTGGACGGCACCGCGGCGCTGCGGCGCGCCCTGTCCTGGCTGCTGCGCTGAGCCGCCCGCCACCCCTGATTCCCCGCAGCAAGGAACACGAAAACATGCCCACCCCTGCCAAGCCCGCCCCGCGCGGCACCCGCGCCCTGACCAGCGCCATCCTGGCCGCCCTGGAGGGCATCCCCGAGGTCCACCGCAAGGCGGCCTTCCGCCACGCCACGGTGGCGGTGCGGGAGAAGCTGATCGCCCAGTCGGAGAAGGCGAAGGCCGCCGCGCGCCGGGCGCCCGCCCTGCCGGGGGCGAAGCGCCGCGCCGCCGTGGCGTCCATCCGGGAGGACACGGCCCGGGAAGACACGGCGAAGCCGCCGCGCGCCACGGCCCGTCGCGGCCGGAGCGCACCGGCCGGCTGAAGGGCAGGGCCGCGCCTAGCCCGGGATGGTCCGCCGCAACTCGGCGGCGGCGTGGAGCAGGGCCGGCAGCAGCCGCTCCCGCAGCACCTCGTCCGGCGCGCGCGCCATCCGCACGCCGATGTTGATGGCGGCGACGCAGCGCCCGCGCTGGTCGCGCACCGGCACGGCAACGGAACGCAGCCCGATCTCCAGCTCCTCGTCGACCAGGGCGTAGCCGCGCGCCCGCGCCTCGCGGATGGCGGCGCGGATCGCGCTGCGGGTGGTGCGGGTGTGGGCGGTGAGCGCGGCGGGGGCGAGGCGCGCCACGAACTGGTCCACCAGCGGCTCCGGCTGGGCGGAGAGCAGCGCCCGCCCCAGCGCGGTGCAATGCGCCGGCAGCCGGCTGCCCACCCCCAGCGCCACGGAGGCGATGCGCGCCGCCGCCGCGCGGGCGATGTAGACCACCTCCGCCCCGTCGAGGATGGCGGCGGAGCAGCTCTCGCCCGTCGCCTCGCGCACGGCGTCGAGCTGCGGCTGGAGCTGCTCGGGCAGGGTGGCGCTGGCCAGCCAGGCGCCGCCCAGCCGCAGCACGCGGGGGGTGAGGGCGAAGCCGCGCCCATCCGCCTCGGCATAGCCCAGCGAGACCAGGGTGAGCAGGCAGCGCCGTGCCGCCGCGCGCGTCATGCCCGTGGCGCGGGCGATCTCGGCGATGCTGGCGCGGCCCTCGCCGGCCTGCCCCGGCAGGGCGTGGAACGCCTCGATCACGGCCAGGCCGCGCGAGAGGCCGCCCAGCAGGTCGCGCGGGCTACCCATCGCGCGCCTGGCCGGGGGTCAGCCCCGTCATGCGGCGGAAGAAGCGCGAGAAATAGGCCGGGTCGCGGAAGCCGAGCCCGTAGCCGATCTCGGCCACCGAGAGGGAGGAGTAGCGCAGGCTGCGCCGCGCCTCGGTGATGCGCCGCTCGTTCAGGATTTGCAGCGGCGTGCGCCCGGCGGCGGCGCGGCAGAGCGCGGCGAGGCGCTTCTCGGAAAGGCCCAGCGCCTTCTGGTAGTCGGCGATCGGGCGCGGCTCGTGGAACCACTGCTCCACCAGGGCGCGGAAGCGGGCGAAGTGCAGCGTGTCGGCGCTGGCGGCGGCGTCCGCCCGCGGCTGCCCGGCGCGCAGCCGCGCCAGAGCGATGAGCAGCAGCCGCAGCTGCGCCGCCAGCGCCGCGCTCCGCCCGGGCCGGTGGGCGGCGAATTCCTCCGCCAGCTCGGCGAAGCGCTGCGGCACGCGGTGGGCAACCAGCGCCGCGGGCTCCAGCGGCAGCAGCAGCGCCGCCTCGGGCAGCGTGTCCTCCGCCAGCAGCTCCGCCGCCCAGGGCAGGGCCAGGCTCAGCACCCAGCCATCCGTGCCGGGCTGGAAGGTGAAGCCGTGGATCACCGCCGGCGGCAGCAGCAGCAGGGCGGGGGCGGCGAAGTCCCGCTCCTGCCCGTCGAACTGCGCGCGGCCGCCGCCCTGCTCGGCCAGCAGCAGTTGCAGCAGGCCGGGATGGCGGTGCGGCGCGATGTGCCAGCCATGCGGCAGGCTGCGGGCGGGGATGGTCTCGATGTGCAGGAAGCGGGAATCCGCCTCATCCCCGGCCTCGCCGTAGAGGAAGAAGCGCGGGACGATCTCCATGGCGGGAAAGTGCCAGGATTTCGCCCTTCCGTCCATTCAGCCGCGCCGGCGGGGCGGGATAGCGTGCCGCCCAAGCAGAAGCCTCCGGAGGAAAAGTCCATGCGCACCCAGGTCGGCATCGTCGGCTGCGGCCCCGCCGGGTTGTTCCTGGCCCACCTCCTGCACCGCGCCGGCATCGAATCCGTCATCCTGGAGAGCCGGAGCCGCGCCGAGGTGGAGGGCACCATCCGCGCCGGCGTGCTGGAGCACTGGCTCGTCGAGATGATGACGGCGATGGGCCTCGGCGCGCGGATGCTGCGCGAGGGGCATTTCCACACCGGCATCACCCTGCAATGGAACCGCCAGCGCCTGCATCTCGACATGGAGGACCTCACCGGCGGCAGGAAGGTGACGGTCTATGCCCAGCACGAGGTGCTAAAGGACCTGATTGCCGCGCGGCTGGCCGATGGCGGCGCCATCCATTTCGGCGTCTCGGCCACCGCCATCCACGCGGTGGACACCGACCGCCCCTTCCTCACCTGGCGCGCCGATGGCGACGGCCCGGAGCAGCGGCTGGATTGCGACTACATCGTCGGCGCCGACGGCTTCCACGGCCCGGGGCGGCAGGCCATCCCGGCCAGCCGCCGCACCGAGTACCAGAAGGTCTATCCCTTCGGCTGGCTCGGCATCCTGGCCCGCGCGCCGCTCTCCTGGCCGGAGCTGATCTACGCCAACCAGGGCGAGGGCTTCGCGCTGCTCTCCACGCGCTCGCCCGAGATCCAGCGCATGTACATCCAGTGCGACCCGGCGGACGACATCGCCCGCTGGTCCGACGACCGCATCTGGGCGCAGCTCGAGGCGCGCCTGTCCACCGACGATGGCTGGGTGCTGCAACGGGGAGAGATCTTCCAGAAGGGCATCATCCCGCTGCGCAGCTTCGTCTGCGAGCCGATGCAGCATGGCCGGCTGTTCCTGGCGGGCGATGCCGCGCACATCGTCCCGCCCACCGGCGCCAAGGGGCTGAACCTGGCGGTGGCCGACGCGGTGGTGCTGGCCCGCGCCCTGGAGGCCCGCTACCGCGACAACCGCACGGAGAGGCTGGACGCCTACAGCGCCACCTGCCTGCGCCGCGTCTGGAAGGGCGAGCGCTTCTCCTGGTCCATGACCACCATGCTGCACCGCAACCCGGATGACAGCCCCTTCGAGCAGCGCATCCACCAGGCGGGGCTCGACCTGCTGCGCAGTTCCCGCGCCGCCGCCACGGCGCTGGCGGAGAACTATGTGGGCCTGCCCTTCGAGGACTGAGCGCCGCCCGGCCGGATGGACAGGCGGGCGGGCCGGGTGGAAGAACAGCGCCGCCCTTCCTCCCGCGCCGGAGCCGCCGCCATGCCGATCCTCGATTTCCAGCAGGTCGATGTCTTTTCCGCCACCCCGCTGAAGGGCAACCCGCTGGCCGTGGTGCTGGGCGCGGACGGCCTTTCCGACGCGCAGATGGCCGCCTTCGCCAACTGGACCAATCTCAGCGAGACCACCTTCCTCCTCCGCCCGACCCTGCCGGAGGCGGATTACCGGGTGCGCATCTTCACCCCGGAGCGGGAGCTGCCCTTCGCCGGCCACCCGACGCTGGGCAGCTGCCATGCCTGGCTGGCGGCGGGCGGGCGGCCCAGGGGGGCGGAGGTGGTGCAGGAATGCGGCGTCGGCCCCGTGCGCATCCGGCGGGGGGAGCGCGGGCAACTGGCTTTCGCCGCCCCGCCGCTGCGCCGCAGCGGGCCGGTGGAGCCCGAGGTGCTGGCGCGCCTCGCCCGCGGGCTGCGCCTGGCGCCGGAAGCCATCGTGGCGGCGGAGTGGATCGTCAACGGCCCGGAATGGGTGGGGGTGCTGCTCCGCTCCCGCGCCGAGCTGCTGGCGATCGAGCCCGATTACGCGGCGCTGGAGGGGCTGTGGCCCGGCGTGGTGGCGCCCTGGGACCCGGCGGTGGACGGGACGGAGGCGCAGTTCGAGCTGCGCGCCTTCATCCCCGGCTCCGCCGTGCCGGAGGACCCGGTGACGGGCAGCCTGAATGCCGGCATCGGGCAGTGGCTGATCGGCAGCGGCCGGGCGCCGGAGCGCTACGTGGCCGCGCAGGGCACGGTGCTGGGCCGCGCCGGCCGCGTCTTCCTGCATCGGGAAGGGGAGACCGTGTGGGTGGGCGGCGCGGTGGTGACGGTGCTCTCCGGACGGGCGGAGCTGTAGGTCAGGCGAAATTGTAACGGCGGCGGGCCTGGGCAAGCGGCGGTGGCTTCCCCTAATCGGGACCATGCAATCCGCCGCCATCCAGGCCGAGGGCCTGACCAAGCGCTACGGCGAGACCACCGCCGTGGAGTCCCTGAGCTTCACCCTGCCGCGCGGCGCCACCTGGGGCCTGCTGGGCGGCAACGGGGCGGGCAAGACCACCACCATCGCCATGCTGCTCGGCCTGCTGGTGCCGAGCGCGGGCCGCGTCTCCGTGCTGGGGCACGACATGGCGCGGGACCGCTTCGCGGCGCTCGCGCGGATGAACTTCTCCTCCCCCTATGTGGCGCTGCCGCACCGGCTGACGGTGGCGGAGAACCTCCGGGTCTATGCCCATCTCTACGGGGTGCGCGGTACCGAGGCGCGCATCGCCGAACTTTCCACGGCCCTGCAACTGGAGGAGATCCTGCACCGCCCGGCGGGCCAGCTCTCGGCCGGGCAGAAGACCCGCGTGGCGCTGGCCAAGGCGCTGGTGAACCGCCCCGAGCTGCTGCTGCTGGACGAGCCCACCGCCAGCCTCGACCCGGACACCGGCGACTGGGTGCGGACATGGCTGGAAAATTATCGTGCCGAAAGCGGCTGCGCCATACTCCTGGCCAGCCACAACATGGCCGAGGTGGAGCGCCTCTGCGGCCATGTGCTGATGATGAAGCGCGGCAGGCTGGTCGATGCGGGCAGCCCTGCCGATCTCGTCGCCCGCTTCGGGCGGGACAATCTGGAGGATGTCTTCCTCGACATCGCCCGCGACCGGAGGGTGGAAGCATGAACGGGGCACCGCGCCGCGTCTGGGGCCTGGTCTACCGGCACCTGGCGCTCTACCGCCGCTCCTGGCCGCGGCTGCTGGAGCTGATGTACTGGCCGGTGCTGCAGATGCTCGTCTGGGGCTTCGTCACCGCCTACCTGGCGGGGGTGCAGCAGAACACGGCCACGGTGGCGGCGGGCGTGCTGCTGGGCGGCGTGCTGCTGTGGGAGGTGGCGCTGCGCAGCCAGATGGGCTTCGCCCTCTCCTTCCTGGAGGAGGTCTGGAGCCGCAACCTCGGCCATATCTTCGTCAGCCCCCTGCGGCCGGGGGAGCTGGTGGCGGGGCTGATCACCATGGCCACGCTCAGGATGCTGATCGGCGTGCTGCCGGCGGTGGGGCTGGCTTGGCTGCTCTACGGCTTCGGCCTGTTCGGGCTGGGGCCGGTGGTGGTGCTGTTCTTCGCCGCGCTGATGCTGATGGGCTGGGCGGTGGCGCTCGGCGTCACGGCGATGATCCTGCGGCACGGGGCGGGGGCGGAGCCGCTCGCCTGGTCGGTGCTGTTCGGCCTCACGCCCTTCGCCTGCGTGTTCTACCCGATGGCGACGCTGCCGCAGCCGCTGCAATGGGTGGCGCAGGCCATTCCCGCCGCGCATGTGTTCGAGGGGATGCGCGCCGCGCTGCTGGAGGGGCGGGTGGATGGCTGGCACCTCGCCGCCGCCTTCCTGCTGGATGCGCTGTGGCTGGCGCTGCTCGGCCGCGTCTTCATGGCGCAGTTCGAGGCGGCGCGGCGTAGCGGCGCGCTGATGAACATCGGCGAGTGAGCGGGCGGCGCGTGAGCGGGCTGCGGGCGGGGGCGTCCCGCCGCCCCGCCCGCCTCAGCCGAACCAGAAGCGGTCCGGCACGGCGGCCTGGCTGGCGCGGGCCAGGGCCGCTTCCACCTCGGCGGAAGACTCGGGCGCCGTGGCCTGCAGCCGGTCGGTGTCGAGCCCCAGGCTGAGATCCGGCCGCAGGCTCAGCCGCAGCGCCAGGGCATGTGCCAGCACCCGCATCGCCGCCTGGGTCTGCGGCACCTCCTGCCAGCCGGGCAGGCGCATGCTGAAGGCCAGCCGCGCCGCATGCTCCGCCAGCAGCGGGTGCGGGGGCGCCCAGGCCGGCACGGCCGTGGCGATCGGGGGAGATTCGGGGGGCATCCTGCGCGCCTTCATCCGGTCCGGAGGGGAGGGCGCGGAGGGCCGCGCCGCCACCATCTTCCGGCCTTCAGGGTGAACAGGCGGTGAATGCGCGTGACGGCGGCCGGGGCCGGCCATGCCGTCCCGGCAATTCCGCCGCCGCCCGAAAGGGGCTACAGGTCGGGTGTGACCCCGACCCGCTTCTTCCTGATCCGCCACGCCATCGTCGAGCCCTCGGCGCGTGTCGTGATGTATGGCGACATGGATGTCGCCATCTGTTCCCTGGCCCTGGCGCAGGAGAGCGCCGCCTATGCCTGGCTGGCGGGCCGCCTGCCGGAGGGGGCGCGCTGGTTCCACACCCCGCTCTCGCGCACCCGCGCCACGGCCGAGGCGATCTTCGCCGCCGGCTACCCGACGGCCGCGCTGAGCGTGGAGCCGCGCTTCGCCGAGCAGCATCTCGGCGAATGGCAGGGCATCACCTATGAGGCGCTGGCCCGGCTGCTCTCCGAGCCGCCGCACCCCTTCTGGCCGCATGGCGCCGCCGAGCGGCCGCCGGGCGGCGAGAGCCTGCAGGACGTGATCGGCCGCATCGGCCCGGCGCTGGAGGAGATGGCGGAGCGGCTGGAGGGGATGGACGTGGTGATCGTGGCGCATGGCGGCTCGATCCGCGCCGCGGTGGCGCACGCCATGGGGCTCGACCCGCACCAGGCCTTCCAGTTCTCGGTGAAGAACCTCTCCCTCACCCGGCTGGAGAAGCACGGGGCGCATTGGCGCGTGGCCTCGGTGAATGAGGAGCCGCCGGCCGGCGCGGCGGCCTGAAACCGCCGCGCAAAGCCACGCCTCGCTGCAAGTTGGGCTTGCCACGCCGCAGCCGGAAGGCCATTCCTGGGCAATGGGTTGCCGGAGGACCTTCATGCGGCGTTCGATCTTCGCACCAATCCCCCTTGCCGGGGCCTTGCTGCTGACGACGGCCCTGTGCGCCGGAGGCGCGCGGCCGGCCGCCGCGCAGGTGGAGCAGCAGGCGCTGGTGGACCGCTCCACCCTCGCCGTGCAGGAAATGCTCGGCGCCGCCGGCCCGGCCGATGCCGCCCACTACAATGACGCGGTGACCATGCTGCGCCGGGCGCGCGCCGTCATGGTCTGCCCGCGCGTCTTCCGCGCCGGGTTCATCCTGGGCGGGCAGGGCGGCTCCTGCGTGCTGCTGGCGCGCGACGGCGCGGGCTCCTGGTCCTCGCCCGCCTTCTACAGCCTGGGCTCGGGCAGCCTCGGCTTCCAGATCGGCGTGCAGGACGCCATGGTCATGATGATGGTGCTGACCGACAAGGGCCTCTCCGCCCTGATGGACAGCCAGTTCAAGGTCGGCGCCGACGCCTCCATCGCGGTGGCGACGATCGGCGGCGGCATCGCCGGCTCCACCACCGCGGCGGTGGGGGCGGACATCGTCACCTTCGCCAAGACGCGCGGCCTCTATGCCGGCATCGCGCTGGACGGCTCCCTGCTCTCCACCCGCAGCGACTGGAACCGCGCCTATTACGGCCAGAGCGTCGGCGCGCGGCAGATCGTGGTGGACATGGCCGCCCACAACCCTGGGGCCGACCCGCTGCGCGGCACGCTGATGCGCTTCGGCGGCGCGCCGGCGGCCACCGCCGCCCAGCCCTACCAGCAGCAGCAGCAGCAGCAGCAGCCGCAGAGCTTTCAGCAGCCCGGCTACCAGCCGCCGCCCTCCTACCAGCAGGGTGGCGGCGTGCAGGCCGAGCCGCTGCGCTGATCCGGCCCCTGCGCTGATCCGGCCGCCGCCGGTGCCTTGTCGGCACTGGCGGCCGCGATCTGGTAATTTTCCGTTGATGACTTCGCGCTAAGCTAGGCCCTCTCTGCTGAAGTGGGCTTCGGGCATATGCGCATTCGTACTCTCTTCCTGGCCGGCTTCTGCGCTGTGGCCCTGCCAGGCGCGCTGGCCTCCCTGGTGCTGGCCGGCCAGGCCTTCGGCGACTGGCGGCAGGCCAACCAGGCGATGCTCGATACCCGTGCCCTCAGCGCCCTGCAGCGCGCGCAGACCGCGCTGACCATCGAGGTCGGGCAATATGCCAGCTCCGCCACCAGCCCCGCGCCGGACATGCCGACGCTGCGCGCCGCCGTGCCGGTGGCGGACCAGCAGCTTGCGCTGATGGCGGAGAGGCTGCCCGCCTCCTCGCTCGGGGAGGCGGCGCTGTCGGTGACGCGGCAGCTCACCCAGACCATGGCCACGCTGCGCCGCCGCGCCGAGGCCGAGTTCGTGCGCCCCCTGCCGCAGCGCGACCCCACCCTGGCCACCGATCTGCGGCAGGCGCGCGCCACCCTGATGGATGGCGTGACCGCGCAGGGCGACACGCTGGTCCGCCTGCTGGCGGTGCGCCAGCCGGAGCTGATGCTGCCGCTGGAGCTGGCCCGGGCCGTGATGCAGCAGCGCGACGTGACGGGCCGCAACCTGACCGCGCTCTATGGCTGGGTGAATGGCCTGCCGGTGGAGCGCGCCGCCTTCCATGCCCTGCAGGGCCAGTTGGGCGAGGCCCGGCAATCGCAGCAGAGCGCGCTGCACCTGGTCGATGTGCTGCGCGACCGGCCGCGGCTGCAGGAGGCGGCCGGCCGGTACGGCAGCCTGAACGAGGCGCTGAATGGCCGGATCCGGCAGCTGAGCGACCTGGCGGCGGCGAATCTGGATCGCGTCGCGCCGCCCGGCACCTGGCCTGCCGACAGCAACGCGCTGCGCCGCGAGATCACGCCCATGCAGTTGCGGCTGCTCGACCTGCGCGACGCCGCGCTGGACGAGGCGATGGCGATGACCGAGGAGGCCACCGGCTCCGCCCGGCTGCGGCTGGCGATGGCGCTGGGGCTGGTGGCCCTGACCCTGGCCGTCGTCCTCGGCGGCCTGCTGCTGCTGATGCGCCGCCTGGTGCAGCCGCTGCGGGCGCTCACCGCCACCCTGTCCCGCATCGCCCAGGGCAGCCTGGAGGTGGCCGTGCCCGGCCACGCCCGCACGGACGAGCTGGGCGAGATGGCGCGCGCCATCGAGACGCTGCGCGAGGGCTCGCGGCAGCGGCTGGCGATGCAGCAGGCCCAGCAGCAGGCCCAGCAGGCCGAGCTGGAGCGCGCCAAGCGGGTCGACCTGCTGCTCAACCACTTCGAGGAGGAGACGGCGGGCATGCTGCGCGTGGTCGCCTCCGCCGCCACCGAGCTGGACGCCACCGCCGCCAGTATGGCCGGCATCGCCCAGGACGGCACCCGCCATGCCGGCGACGTGGCGGAGGCCGCCCGGCAGGCCAGCGCCAATGTGCAGACCGTGGCCGCCGCGGCCGAGGAGCTGGCCGCCAGCATCGCCGAGGTGGCGCGCCAGGTGCGCGACGGCGCCGGCCAGGCGCGCTCCGCCGTGGCCGCCGCCGAGCGCGCCGGGCAGACCGTGCGCGGCCTCTCCGACGCCGCCGACCGCATCGGCGACGTGGTGAAGCTGATCGCCGACATCGCCAGCCAGACCAACCTGCTGGCGCTGAACGCCACGATCGAGGCGGCGCGGGCGGGGGAGGCGGGCAAGGGCTTCGCCGTGGTGGCGTCCGAGGTGAAGAACCTGGCCAGCCAGACGGCCAAGGCCACCGAGGAGATCGGCCAGCAGATCGCCGGCATGCAGACCGAGACGCAGCGGACGGTGCAGGCGATCGGCGCCATCGCCGGGATCATCGAGGGGCTGAACCGCGCCACCGCCCAGGTGGCCGAGGCCGCCGGGCAGCAGGCGGAAGCCACGCAGGAGATCGGCCGCGCCGTGGCCGAGGCGGCCACCGGCACGGATGCCGCCTCCCGCCACGCGATGGGTGTCAGCGTCGATGCCGAGCGCACCGGCACCGCCGCCGGCGAGGTGCGCGCCGCCTCCGGCGAGCTGGCGCAGCGCTCCGAGGCGCTGCGCGGGCAGATGGAGCGCTTCCTCAGCGCGATCCGCGCCGCCTGAGGTGTGGCGGCCGGCGCCGCCTCAGGCGCCGGCCTGCAGCCCGTTGCGCAGCGAGTGCCCCTCGGCGCTCGCGGGGTCGATCAGCCCCTCGCGCAGCAGCAGGTCGATCAGCACCAGGTTGACGTTGAACTTCACGCTGTCCGTGTCCCGCACCACCTCCAGCACGCGGGCGATGGGCCACAGCTCGAAATGCTCCACCTCGTCGTCATGCGGGGTGGGGGTGAAGTCCTCGGGCAGCTCCAGGTCGTAGACATGCAGGATGTCGCGCCGCAGCCCGCCATCGGCCTGGCGCATGATGTAGGAGATGCGGCCCGTGGGCCGCGCCCCCGCCACCAGCTCGGGCGGCAGGCCGGCCTCCTCGGCGCCCTCCTTCACCAGCGTCTCCCAGGCATCCAGCCCGGCGGGGGTGCCGCCGGCCACCAGGTTGTCCCACTGGCCGGGCGCCACCGCCTTGTCCCGCGCCCGCTTGCCGATCCAGACATGCAGCCCGTCGGCCCGGCGCACCAGCCCGTTCAGGTGCACCCCCTGCGCCAGCACGCCGAAGGCTGGCACGGCGCCGCGGTCCAGCGTGGCCAGCACCGGCCCTTCGGGCGTCGCGCGCACGTCGAAGGGCTCGCCGCGCACGCGCAGGTAGCCGGCCTTCTCCAGCCCCTTCGCCGCCTCGGCCAGGGCCGCGCCGCGCGCGGCCGCGCCCCGCAGCCGGCCAGCCAGCGAGACGCCCTCGCCATCGAAATGGAAGTCGCGCGGGCGGAAGGCCAGCCAGCGGGCCAGCTCCGGCGACAGCCAGCCGACCTGCTCGGCGCCGATGCGGAAGGGGATCAGCCCAGCGGGCGAGGCCAGGTTGTTGCAGGCGGCGATGTGGCGGGCGAAGCCCGTGGAGGCGGGGATGGGCATGCCCTCCCTCATGCCGCCGCCGCGCGCCGGCGGCAATGCCTTCCGCCCAGCCGGGCCACCCAGCCGGGCCAGCCAGCCGGGCTGGGGGGCGGGCCATGTGCCGGGGGCATGCGCGCCGCCCGGATGCGGCGCGGTGCATTGCCGCTGCCGGTGGCGGGCGCCATGTAACGCCCGACCGACTGGAGATTGCCCCGTGCCCGCTTCCCCTGCCGCGCCGGCCCGTCCGCGCGGCCACTTCCAAACGCTGCTGACCCTCGCCCCCTATCTCTGGCCCCGCAACGAGCCGGGGCTGCGCGCCCGCGTCGTCGTCGCGCTGATCCTCATGGTGCTCGCCAAGGGCGCCAACGTGGTGGTGCCGATCGCCTATGCCCGCGCGGTGGACGCGCTGGGGCCGCAGGCCGGCACCGCCGCCGCCATCGCCACCGTGCCCGTGGCCCTCGTGCTGGCCTATGGCCTGCTGCGCATCACCTCCTCCTGGATGGCGGAGCTGCGCGACGCCGTCTTCACCCGCGTGCAGGCGCGGGCGGGGCGGGTCATCGCGCTCAACGTGTTCCGCCACCTGCACGCCCTGTCGCTCCGCTTCCACCTGGACCGGCAGACGGGCGGCATGAGCCGCGTCATCGAGCGCGGCACGCGGGGCATCAACTTCGTCCTCGACTTCATGCTGTTCAACATCATCCCCACGCTGATCGAGATCCTGCTCGTCGCGGGCATCCTGTGGGGGTTGTTCGACGCCAGCTTCGCCCTCGTCACGCTGCTGACGATCGGGCTCTACATCGCCTTCACCCTGGTCTTTACCGACTGGCGGCTGCGCTTCCGCCGCGCCATGAACGAGATGGACCAGGAGGCCAACACCAAGGCCATCGACAGCCTACTGAACTACGAGACGGTGAAGTATTTCGGCAACGAGAAGCACGAGGAGCGGCGCTACGATTCCTCCCTCGCGCGCTACGAGGCCGCCTACACCCGCTCCGAGGTGACGCTGAACTACCTGAACATGGGCCAGGCGGCGATCATCGCCATCGGCCTGACGGCGGTGATGCTGATGGCCGCGCGCGGCGTCGCCAATGGCAGCATGTCGGTGGGCGATTTCGTGCTGGTGAACACCTACCTGATCCAGCTCTACCTGCCGCTGAACTTCCTGGGCTTCGTCTATCGCGAGCTGAAGCAGGGGCTGGTGGACATGGAGGCCATGTTCACCCTGATGCGCGAGAAGCAGGAGGTGGCCGACGCCCCCGGCGCGCCGCCGCTCGCCGCCGGCCCCGGCGCGCTGGAGTTCCGCGACATCCGCTTCGGCTACCGGCCGGACCGCACCATCCTCAAGGGCGTCTCGCTGAGCGTCCCGGCGGGGCGGACGCTGGCCATCGTCGGCCCCACCGGCGCCGGCAAGTCCACCATCTCGCGCCTGCTGTTCCGCTTCTACGACGCCCAGAGCGGCGAGATCCTGCTCGATGGCCAGGATATCCGGAGCGTGACGCAGGAGAGCCTGCGCGCCGCCGTCGGCGTGGTGCCGCAGGACACGGTGCTGTTCAACGACACCATCCGCTACAACATCGCCTATGGCCGCCCCGGCGCCTCGGAGGAGGAGGTGGTGGCGGCCGCGAAGCTCGCCCAGGTGCATGACTTCGTCCTCCGCCTGCCGGATGGCTACGACACCCGCGTGGGCGAGCGCGGCCTGAAGCTCTCGGGCGGCGAGAAGCAGCGCGTGGCGATCGCCCGCACCATCCTGAAGGACCCGCGCGTGCTGATCCTGGACGAGGCGACGAGCGCGCTCGACACGCGCACCGAGCAGGAGATCCAGGCGGCGCTGCGCGGCGTCTCGGCGGGGCGCACCACGCTGGTCATCGCCCACCGCCTCTCCACCGTGGTGGAGGCGGACGAGATCATCGTGCTGCAGGACGGGCAGATCGCCGAGCGCGGCAACCACACGGCGCTGATGGCGGCCGATGGCCTCTACGCGCAGATGTGGCGCCGCCAGTCCGAGGCCGTGGCGGCGGCGGTGGCGGAGGCGGCGGCGCAGGAGGCGGGCGG
>NZ_JBHSCH010000017.1:0-76753 GCF_042651065.1 Teichococcus aestuarii | reverse complement strand
CCGGCGCGGCCCCGGGCGGGCGGCAGCCGGGCTGGCCCTGGCTGGCCTGGCCCTGGCTGGCGCCGTCCGGCTGGATGGCGCCGCTGATGCTGCTGGCCCTGGGCGCCGCGGGGCGGGAGCGCACCGACCAGGGCCGCGGCGCGCGGCGCGTGGCGGTGGACTGGCCGGCCGAAATCGTGCCGGCGCTCGGCCTGCCGCCGGTGGTGGCGCGCATCGTCAGCCTGTCCCTGGGCGGGGCGGCGCTGCGGCCGGAGCGGGCCGGCTGGGGTGGCCGGCTGCTGCGGCTGCTGCGGCTGCTGCCGCCCGGGGCGGGGCGGGGCCGCATGCGCCTGCGCAACGCCCGGCTGGGCGAGATCGAGGTGCAGCTGGTGCAGCAGGAGGGCGGCCTGCTGCGGCTGCGCTTCCTGGCGCTGGACGCGGCGCAGGCGGCGCTGATCGGCGGCCTCGTGGCTTCGTCCGCCGCCCCCCCGGCTGATCCTGCGGCGGACGGCTCCGGCCGGCGGGAGGACAGCCCCGCCAGCGCCGCGCCCAGCGCTGCCACGGCCGCGCCGCAGCCACCCCCCGCCGAGTGGGAGACCTGGCGCGGCGGTTGAAGCACGCCCCCGCTTGTTGCGCCGCATCGGCGATGCCATCTCGGCGGCATGAACGCGACGTCTCACGATCCCCGCTACGATCCCCTGGGCTGGCACGGAACCACCATCCTCTGCGTGCGCAAGGACGGAAAGGTGGCCATGGCGGGGGATGGCCAGGTCTCCATGGGTCAGACCGTGGTCAAGAACAACGCCCGCAAGGTCCGCCGCATCGCCGGCGGCAAGGTGCTGACCGGCTTCGCCGGCGCCACCGCGGACGCCTTCACCCTGCTGGAGCGGCTGGAGGCCAAGCTGGAGCGCTTCCCCGACCAGCTCGAGCGCGCCGCCGTGGAGCTGGCGAAGGACTGGCGCACCGACCGCTACCTGCGCCGCCTGGAAGCCCTGCTGGCGGTGGCCGACAAGGACCGCTCCCTGCTCATCACCGGCAATGGCGACGTGCTGGAGCCGGAGGATTCCATCATCGGCATCGGCTCGGGCGGCAACTACGCCCTGGCCGCGGCCCGCGCGCTGATCGACGTGGACGGCATGAACGCCGAGGACATCGCCCGGAAGGCCATGGGCATCGCGGCCGAGATCTGCGTCTACACCAATGGCCGCTACGTGCTGGAGACCCTCTGACCCATGGCCACCGAGACCGTGAACCTCTCCCCGCGCGAGATCGTCTCCGAGTTGGACCGCTTCATCATCGGCCAGCATGAGGCCAAGCGCGCCGTCGCCATCGCGCTGCGCAACCGCTGGCGCCGCCAGCAGCTGCCCGAGGCGATGCGCGAGGAGGTGGTGCCGAAGAACATCCTGATGATCGGCCCCACCGGCTGCGGCAAGACCGAGATCGCCCGGCGGCTGGCCAAGCTGGCCGACGCCCCCTTCATCAAGGTCGAGGCCACCAAGTTCACCGAGGTCGGCTATGTCGGCCGCGACGTGGACAGCATCGTGCGCGACCTGGTGGAGATCTCCATCACCCGCATGCGCGAGACCGCCCGCCGCGAGGTGCAGGCCAAGGCGGAGCTGGCCGCCGAGGAGCGGCTGATCACCGCCCTGGTGGGCGAGGGCGCCTCCGGCGAGACACGGATGAAGTTCCGCCGCATGCTGCGCGAGGGGCAGCTCGAGCAGAAGGAGGTGGAGGTCCAGGTCTCCGACCAGGGCGGCGCGACGCCCGTGGGGATGATGGACATGCCCGGCATGCCGCCCGGGCAGATGGCCAACATCCAGGAGATGATGGGCAAGATGTTCGGCCGCCAGGCCAAGTCGCGCAAGCTGACCGTGGCCGAGGCGCGCATCGCCCTCACCCAGGACGAGGCCGACCGCCTGCTGGACCAGGAGAAGCTGACCCGCGACGCGGTGGCGCATGCCGAGAACCACGGCATCGTCTTCCTCGACGAGATCGACAAGGTCTGCGCCCGCTCCACCGATGGCGGCGGCCGTGGCGCCGACGTCTCGCGCGAGGGCGTGCAGCGCGACCTGCTGCCGCTGATCGAGGGCACCACCGTCGCCACCAAGCACGGCCCGGTGAAGACGGACCACATCCTGTTCGTCGCCTCCGGCGCCTTCCACATCGCCAAGCCCTCCGACCTGCTGCCGGAGCTGCAGGGCCGCCTGCCGATCCGCGTCGAGCTCGGCGCGCTGACGCGGGAGGATTTCCGCCGCATCCTGACCGAGCCGGAGCACTCCCTGGCGAAGCAGTATGTGGCGCTGCTCTCCACCGAGGGGGTGACGCTGGAGCTGACGGACGACGCCATCGAGGCGGTGGCCGACCTCGCCGCCGAGATCAACGCCCGCGTCGAGAACATCGGCGCCCGCCGCCTCGCCACCGTGCTGGAGAAGCTGCTGGAGGAGGTCTCCTTCAGCGCCAGCGACCGCAACGGTGAAACGGTGCGCGTCGATGCGGCGTATGTGAAGGAGAAGGTCGCGCCGCTGGCCGCCAGCGCCGACCTCAGCCGCTTCATCCTCTGACCGCCCGCGGGAGTGGGGCCACCCCTCCCGCCCCCCCCTCCGGAGCCCGCCGCCCCATGAGCCAGACCCTTCCCGCCACCCTGCCCCTCCCCGCCGAGGCCGAGGCGGAACTGGCCGAGGCGCGGCGCGTGCTGGAGGAGACCTCGCTGGCCGCGCGCATGGCGCAGATGGCGGGCACCCCCATCGAGGCGCTGCGCCGCCGCCTGCCGGACTCGGCGCAGGGCCTGCTGGACCGGACGGTGCGCCAGGCCCTCTCCACCGCGCTGCGCGCCGCGATGCGCAGCCGGCCGGACCGCACCCCCACCGGGCTGCGGCAGGACTGGCTGCACCGCGGGCTGGCCGCCGCCTCGGGCGCGGCGGGTGGCGCCTTCGGCCTGCCGGGCACGCTGCTGGAGCTGCCCGTCTCCACCGCCGTGCTGCTGCGGCAGATCGGCGCCGAGGCCGCCGCCGCCGGCGAGGACCTGGACGACCCGATGACCGGCGCCGAGTGCCTGAAGGTGTTCGCCCTCGGCGGCCCCGGCCCGGCAGACGACGCCACCGAGACCGGCTACTTCGCCACCCGCCTGGCGCTGGCGCAGTTCCTGCCCAACATGAGCGCGGCGCTGCTGCCGGGCTTCGTCGGCGCCATCGCGGCGCGCTTCATCGGGCCGCTGAGCTTCAAGCTCTCGGCCCAGGCGGCGCCGGTGGTGGGCGCGGCGGCGGGGGCGGCGGTGAACCTCGCCTTCCTGGAGCATTTCCGCACCCTGGCGCGGGCGCATTTCACCGTGCGCCGGCTGGAGCGCACCCATGGCGCCGGGGCGGTGCGGGCCGCCTACGAGGTGCTGGCGGCGCGGGCGCGCCACCAGGCCGCCTGAGGCGGCGCGCGCTCCCTCTCAGCCCAGGAGCTGCCCGATCACCCGCGCCGTGTAGTCCACCACCGGGATGACGCGGCCATAGTTGATGCGCGTCGGGCCGATGACGCCGATGGCGCCGACGATCTGCTCCTGCCCGTTGCGGAAGGGCGCCACCACCATCGAGAGGCCGGCGCTGTCGAACAGGCCGGACTCGGCGCCGATGAAGATCTGCACGCCCTGGCCGCGCTGCGCCAGCTCCAGCAGGCGCAGCATGGTCTCCTGCGCCTCCAGCCGCTCGAACAGCGCCTGGATCTCCTGCACCCGGGCGATCTGGTCGAGATTCTCCAGCAGCTTGGCCTGGCCGCGCAGGATCAGCGAGCCGCCGCCGCCGCCGGCCCAGGTGGCCAGCCCCTGCTCGATCATCTGCTGCGTCAGCGTGTCCAGCGCGGTGCGGTTGGCCTGGATCTCCTCGGCCACCATGCCGCGCGTCTCCTCCAGCGTGCGGCCGGAGAGGCGGGCATTGATGAAGTTGCTGGCCTGGGTGAAGGCGCTGGGCGGCAGGCCGGCCGGCACCTCGATGACGCGGTTCTCCACCTGGCCATGCGCGTTCACCAGCACCACCAGCGCCCGCCCGGGCGAGAGGGCGACGAACTCGATGTGCCGCACCGCCGCCTCGGTCTTCGGCGCCACCACCAGCCCGGCGGCGCCGGCGAGGCCGGAGAGCATCTGCCCTGCCTCGGACAGCGTCTCCTCCATGCTGCGGCCGGCGGCGGCGCAGCGTATGGCGATCGCCTCCCGGTCCTCGTCCGAGAGGTCACCGAATTCCAGCAGCCCGTCCACGAACAGGCGCAGCCCCTGCTCGGTGGGCAGCCGCCCGGCCGAGGTGTGGGGGGCGTAGAGCAGCCCCGCCTCCTCCAGATCCGCCATGGCGTTGCGGATGGTGGCCGGCGAGAGCGCCAGCGGCAGGCGGCGGGAAAGGGTGCGGGAGCCGACCGGCTCCCCGGTTTCCATGTAGAGCTCCACCACCTGCCGCAGGATGGTGGCGCCGCGGTTGTCGAGCCCCGGCAGGAGGTGCAGCCCCCCACGGTGGCCGGTGAACAGCGGCGATGGGCCCTTTCCTTTGGCCAAACTCTTCGATTCCTTCATCACGTTGCGGCGCTCTGCCCCGGCCTCAAGCATCCGTGAAGCAATCGGGTGACACTTCGCGCCAATCTTGTCACGCGCGGACACATCCTGGCCATCAACGCGTTGCACTTCTTCTATCCTAATGGTGTGCCGCAGGGCGCGAACAAGCGCGGAGGGCCTCATGACGGATATGTCTGGACTTCGGCTCTGGCCGCTGGCGCTGATGGGGTGGCTCGCGGCCTATCCGCCCGCCACCAAGGATGCCGCCAACGAAACCCCACCGGGGCTTGAGGAGGCGGAGGGAGAGCGTGCCCAGGCGGGCCAGCCCAAGCCGGGCACCCGCACGGCCTGGTTCGGCATGTCCCGCGCCCGCTACGCCCAGCTGACCGACGAGGAGCGCGCCCGGCTGCGCGCCGAGCGCCGCGCGGCCCGGCAGGCCGGACAGCCGCTGGCCTGATGGTGGCCAGCAACCCCGTCCTGCTCGGCTTCCTGCTGGTGCTGGGGCTGTTCGCGATGGGCGCCACCCTCGCCGGCCTGCTGCTGGAGCGCGCGGCGCGCCACCCCCGCGCCGCCGCCGGGGTGGTCGTGGCGGCGATGTTCGGCCTGTCCTGGGGCGGGATCCTGCTGCTGCGCGACTGAGCCGGCCGCGCCTCAGCCGCGCCAGAAGCGCGGCATGAACAGGATCAGCACGGTGAACAGCTCCAGCCGCCCCAGCAGCATGGCGAAGCAGAGCAGCCATTTCGCCGCCTCCGGCAGCCCGGCGAAATTGCCGGCCGGGCCGATCACCGGCCCGAGCCCCGGCCCGACATTGGAGAGCATGCTGACGGCGGCGCTGGCGCTGGTGAGGAAATCCAGCTCCATCGCCATCAGCGCGATGGTGAGCGCGCCGTAGCAGAGGAAATACAGCGCGAAGAACACCACCACGGAGCCGATGACGTCGTCCGGCAGCGGCCGCCCGGCATAGACGCGCGGGAACACGCCGCGCGGGTAGAGCAGCCGCAGGAAATGCGCCCGCAGCATGATGGCCACCACCACGAAGCGGAAGATCTTCATGCCGCCGGCGGTGGAGCCGGTGCAGCCGCCGACGAACATCAGCGCGAAGAAGATGCCGGTGGCGGCACCCCCCCACTGCATGTAGTCGGCCGAGGCGAAGCCGGTGGTGGTGACCACCGAGACGACGTTGAGCGCCGCGTGGCGCAGCGCCGCCTCCACCCCGTAGGTGCCGCGCAGCACCAGGATCGCCGCCACCAGCAGGATGGCGCCGAGCAGCAGGCCGAGCAGCGCGCGCACCTGCGGGTCGCGCAGGATCTCCCAGTCCCGCCGCAGGGCGCGCAGGTAGAGCACGAAGGGCAGCGCGCCGGCCAGCATCCCCGCCGTGGCGATCCAGTGGATGGCCGGGTTGTCCCAGTTGGCCAGCGAGGAATCGGAGGTGGAGAAGCCGGCGGTGGAGATGGTGCTGAGCGCGTGCACCACCGCGGCGAAGGGCGCCATGCCGGCGGCGAGATAGGCCAGGGCGCAGGCCACCGTCATGCCCAGATAGACGGCGCTGATGGCGGTGGCGATCTGCCGCGCGCGCGGCAGCACCTTCTCCGAGCGGTCGGAGCTTTCGGTGCGGAACAGCTGCATGCCGCCGACGCCGAGCGCCGGCAGGATGGCCAGCGCCGTGGCGATGATGCCGATGCCGCCCAGCCATTGCAGCAGCGAGCGCCAGAGCAGGATGCCCGGCGGCGCGTGGTCCAGCCCCGTGACGACGGTGGCGCCGGTGGTGGTGAGGCCGGAGACCGCCTCGAAATAGGCATTGGTCACGCTGCCGCCGAGGCCGGGATGCAGCGAGAGATAGAAAGGGATGGCGGCGCAGGCGGTGATGGCCGCCCAGCTCAGCGGCGTCAGCACGAAGGCCTGGCGCAGCGTCAGCCCGCCCTTCAGCGGGCAGCGCGTGGCGCGGAACAGCAGGCCGGCGCCGGCCAGCAGGCCGAGGCTGGCGGTGGCGAAGGGCTTCCAGTCCGGGTGGCCATGCGCCGCGTCCACCGCCGCCGGCAGCAGCATGAAGGCGGCCAGCGCCAGCAGCATGCCGCTGACGAGGTGCAGCACCGGCCGCAGCGGCGGCGGCGACCAGCCGCCCGCGGCCTGCCCGGAGGCGGCGGGGGAGCGGGGCGGCTCAGGCCGCATCGGGGTCGGTGGCGTCGGGGTCGAGGGGCGGGCCGGGGGGCGGGCGGTCATCCTCCCGGCCGGGCACGGTGAGCACCGCCTCCGCCTGCTTCAGCGCCGCGTGGGAGACCACGGCGATGACGTCGTCGCCGGGCTCGATGCGGGTGGCGGCATCGGGGATGATGGCCTCGCCGCCGCGCAGCACGGCGCCCACCAGCATGCCCGGCGGCAGGCCGATGCTGCCCAGCGGGCCGCTGACGAGGCGGGAGCCGGCCAGCGCCTCGGCCTCCAGCACCTCGCCGAAATCGCCGCGCAACTGGTAGACCTGGGCGATGGCGCCGCGCCGCACGTGGCGCAGGATGGAGGAGATGGTGATGCTGCTCGGGCTCACCACCGTGTCGATGCCGAGCGTGTCCATCATCGGCTCGTAGGAGGATTTGTTCACCAGGGTGATGGCGCGCTGGCAGCCCTCCCGCTTGGCCAGCACGGAGACGAAGATGTTGGTCTCGTCGTCGTTGGTGACGGCGATGACGGTCTCGGCGGCGCCGATATTGGCCTCCTCCAGCAGCTCGCGGTCCAGCGCGTCGCCGCACAGCACCACCACGGAGGGGCCGAGCTCGCGCGCCACCTGCTCGGCGCGCTCCGGGCTGTGCTCGATGATCTTGAGGGAGACCAGCGCCTCCCGCCCCAGCATCCGCGCCAGGTGCAGCCCGACATGGCCGCCGCCGACAATAACCAGCCGCCGCGCCACCTGCTCCCGGTGGCCGAAGGCGGCCATCACCTGGTCCACCTGCGCCGGCTGGGCGATGACATAGACATCGTCGCCGCAGCGCACCTCGTCCTCCGGGCGGGGCACGAAGGCGCGCCCCTCCCGCACCAGGGCGACGACGACGAAGCCGTTCTCGGCGGCGCGCTGGCGCAGGTCGCTGAGCGGCGCGCCGGCGACGCGGCAGGCGGCATCCTCGCACTGGATGCCGAGCAGCTGCACCCGCCCATCGGCCAGCGGCACCATGTCGAAGGCGCCCGGGGTGCGCAGGCGGCGGGCGATGCCGCGCGCCACCTCCAGCTCCGGCGAGATGATGACGTCCACCGGCAGCTGGTCGCTGGCGTAGAGGCCGTTCCAGATCGGCTCCAGGTAACCATGGTGGCGCAGCCGGGCGATGCGGCGCTTCACGTGGAACAATGAGTAGGCCACCTGGCAGGCCACCATGTTCACCTCGTCCGAGCGGGTGACGGCGATCAGCAGGTCGGCGTTCTTGGCGCCCGCCTGGCGCAGCACCTCGGGGTGGGAGGCGTGGCCGGCCATGCCGCGCACGTCGTAGCTCTCATCGGCGCGGCGGGCCTGCTCGACGGAGCTGTCGATGACGGTGACGTCGTTGCCCTCCCGCGCCAGGTGCCGCGCGATGGTGGTGCCGACCTGGCCCGCGCCGCAGACGATGATCCGCATTCCGCTTTCCCTTCAGCCCCGTGGCGCGGCCGTGGCGGCGATGGCGCAGCTCAGATGATACAGGCTGCTGGCCGGCGCCGGCTCATGGCTGAGGCTGCCATCCGGCAGGCGGCGCTCATGCCACAGCCCGTCCTCGCGCAGATAGGCGCCCAGCACGCGGGCGGCGGCGGGCCGCTCGGCCGCGGTGGCGGCCTTCAGCCATTCCGTCTGCGGCCAGAGGCGGGCGCCCGGCTCCAGCACGGCGCCGGTGCTGTCCAGCACGTCGCGCAGCGCGCCCTCGGGGCGGCGGGCGGCGGGGCCGCCGAGGAAGCCGCGCAGCGCCTCCGGCACCTCCGGCGCGGCATGGCCGCCGGCCAGCCGTGCGTGCCACTCCAGCAGCCAGAGCCATTCGCAATGGTGCCCCGGCTCCACCGGGTGCGGCGCGGGGGGCGGCGCCAGTTCCTCGTCGAAGAACTCGGCCAGGGTGCCGCTGGCGGGCTGGAAGAGGCGCGCGCGGAACAAGCCGAGCAGCCGCGTCGCGCCCTCCAGGAAGCGCGGCTCGCCGAAGGCCTCGGCGGCGGCGAGGCGGGCTTCCAGCAGGTGCATGTGCGGGTTCTGCCGGCGCGGCAGGGCGGGCGGCAGGCTCTCCACATAGCCGCCCGCCGGGTGGGCCATGTGGCGCTCGATGAAATCGTCCAGCGCCAGGGCCATGCCGCGCAGCGGCGCGGCGGGCAGCACGGCGGTGGCGGCGGAGAGCGCCAGCAGCACGAAGGCGTGGTCGTAGAGATCGCGCCGCCCGTCGGTCACGCGGCCATCAAGGCCGAAGCGCCAGGCGTAGCCGCCATCCGGCTGGCGGGCGCGGCGGCGGAGGAAGTCCAGCCCCAGCTCCACCGCCTCGGCGGCGCGCGGCAACCCGTGCCGGTGCGCCAGGGAGAAGCTGTAGACCTGCCGCGCCACCACGCGCAGGCGGCGGAATTCCGCCGCGCAGGCATAGCCATCGAGCGTCAGGCTTTCATGGAAGGCGCCCGCCTGCCAGTCGACGCCATGCGCCAGCCAGCAGGGCCAGGCCCGCCCTGTCAGCCAGGGCCAGAGATCGTCATGTTCCACGCCCGCCGCGTTACCGCGCCTGCGCGCCTGTCCGCAAGCGGCGCCCAACTTGCAGAAAAAAGAAGGGGGCGCGGGGGAATTCCTTCCCCCGCTCTTTTCCTGTCAGAGCGCCCCCGCCGGCGCCAGCGCCGTGCCGTCCACCAGCCGCGCGTAGCGGTAGGGGTGGGCATCGACGATCGGCGCATCCCCCGCCACGAGATCGGCCGCCAGCCGCCCCGCCGCCGGCCCGATGCCGAAGCCGTGCCCGCTGAAGCCGGTGGCGAGGTGGAAGCCCTTGAGCTTCTCCACCGCCGAGATGACCGGCACCGCATCCGGCGTCGAGTCGATGGAGCCGGCCCAGGCCTCGGCGCAGCCGATGCCGGCGAGCGAGGGGTAGGCGGCGCGCAGCATGGCGAGCGCCTCCTCCACCAGCGCCATGTCCGGCGCCGGGTCCAGCACGCGGGTGCGCTCGAAGGGCGATTCGCGGTCGAGGGACCAGGAGGCGCCGGCCATCAGCCCGTCGAGGAATGGCTTGCCGACGCGGATCTTCAGCTTGGCGGCGCGCTGGCGGAAGGTGGGCCAGAACTGGCGGGCGTAGCGCAGCCCGTCCGGCGTCAGGTGCAGCGTGCCGCGGCCGCGCAGCGCCACGGTGAAGCCGCCATCCTCGCGCCGGCGGATGCAGTAGCCCGGCGTGCCCAGCGCACCCTCGGTCAGCGCCGGCGCGGCGGTGGTGCGGAAGGCGGTGCCCGTCACCATCGCCTGCGGCAGGTCGATGCCGTGGCGGCGGCAGAACAGGGTGGACCACGCGCCCCCCGCCAGCAGCACGGCGCTGGCGCGGATTCGGCCCTTCTCCGTCACCACCGCGTCGATGGCGCCGGCCTTCGTCTCCAGCCCGCGCGCGGCGCAGTTCTGGAACAGCTTCACCCCCAGCCGGCGCGCGGCGGCGGCCAGCGCCGGCGCGGCCTTGGAGGGCTCGGCGCGGCCATCGCTCGGCGTCTCCATGCCGCCGATCCAGCCCTCGGTGCTGTCCGGCAGGCGCTCGGCCACCTCGGCGGCGCTCAGCATATGGCTGTGCACCTGCATCTGCCGCGCGTCGTTCGCCCAGCGCTCCCAGCCTGCCAGCTCCTTCGGGTCCTTCGTCACCCAGAGCACGCCCTTGCGGCGGAAGCCGAGATCGGCGCCGATCTCCTCGTGCAGCCCGCCCCACATCTCCAGGCTGGCGCGGGCGAGCGGGATCTCGTGCCGGTCCCGCCCCTGCTGGCGGCACCAGCCCCAGTTGCGGCTGGATTGCTCGGCGCCGACATGCCCCTTCTCGATCAGCGCGACCGAATGGCCCTTCTTCGCCAGGTGGTAGGCGGCGGCGACGCCGATGATGCCGGCGCCGATGACGACGACATCGACCGCCTCCGGCAGCGTCTCGTCGCTGGCAATGCGGTCGACAGGTGGCGACATGAGGCGTGTCCTTGCAGGCGGTCAGGAAGGCGGAAGGGGCTGCGGGCGGGTCCTGGCCAGGCCTAGCCTGGTCAGGCCCAGCTTGGTCAGGGCCAGCCTGGCCAGGCTCAGCTTGGTCAGGCCCAGCTTGATCAGGCCCAGTACCACTCGCGGATGTTCCAGCAGTTGGAGGAGGTGTTGATGTTGGCGCGGAAGCCGTGCAGCCCTTCCTTCACGCCCTCCACCAGCACCTGCTGGAAGATCGGCAGGATCGTCAGCTCGTCGCGGATGATCTCCTGGATGCGGCCATAGGTGGCCTTGCGCGCCGCCTGGTCGAACTGGGTGGCGCCCTTCAGCAGCAGCGCGTCCACCTCGGCGTTCTCGAACTGGAAGGTGTTCTGGCCGCGCCCGCCCTTGGCGGGGATGGCCTTGCTGCTGAAGCGCGGCGTCACGTCCGGGTCGCTGCCGAGCTGGTAGTTCACGCTGACCATGACGGAGTTGAACTTCGACATCTGCCAGAACTCGCCCCAGATGACGGCGGCGGGCATGTTCTGGATCTTCATGGCGGCGCCGATGCCCTGCCATTCCTGCATCAGGTATTGCTGCGCCTGCTCGCGCACCTGGTTGCCGGTGGTGGTGGAGTTGGTGAACTCCAGCCGCACCCCGTCCTTCTCGCGGATGCCGCCCGCGCCGCGCTTCCAGCCGGCGGCGTCCAGCATCGCGTTGGCCTTGGCGGGGTTGTACTCGTGCTTCGGCAGGTCGGGGTTGATGGCCCAGGACTGCCGGGGGAGGAAGGATTCGGTCGGCGTCGGCAGGCCGTAGTAGATGGCGTCGATCAGCGCCTTCTTGTTCATGCTCATGTAGAGCGCCTGCCGCACCACCTTGTCGGCCAGGGCGGGGAAGCCGAGGTTGGGGGCGATGCTCTCCACCGAGGCGGTGGGGTTCACATGCACCTTGCGGCCGCGCAGCCCCTGCGCCTCGCGCGCGAAGTTGGGGGTGATGCCGCCGATGCCGGTGTAGTCGATCTGCCCGGTGCGGAACTGGGTGTAGAGCACCGTCAGGTCCGGGATGTACTTGAACACCAGCCGTTCCACATACGGCCCCTTGCCGTGATAGGCGGGGTTGGCGTTCAGCAGGATGTGGTCGCCCGCCGCGCGGCTGCCCCAGCGGAAGGCGCCGGTGCCCACCGGCGCGGCCTGGAAGGGCGTGTTGTTCGGGTCCGCCGCGTCGGCCAGCTTGTGCTTCGGCACGATGAAGGTGAGCGAGAGGATGGAGAGGTAGGGCGCATAGGCCGTCTCCATACGCCACTCGATCTGGTCCGGCGCCACCACCCGGATGTCCTTGACCAGCGCGTGCCCGACCCGGTTGCGCACCCGGAAATTGGGGTTGTTGATCAGGTCCAGGCTGAACTTCACGTCCTCGGCGGTGAAGGGCGTGCCGTCATGCCAGGTCACGCCCTTGCGCAGCTTGATCTTCCAGGTCAGCCCGTCCTCGGAGATGCCGCCATTCTGCTGCGTCGGCATCTCGGCGGCGAGGTCGGGGACGAAGTTGCCGTCCGGGTCGATGTACCAGAGGGTGCTGAACAGGTTCCACCAGACGCCCTGGTCCACCTCGATGCCCGGCATCAGCGGGTGGAACACCGTGGGCTCCTGCGACAGGCCGACGATCACCTGCCCCTTCGGCTTCTCCGGCGGGCGGCCCTGGGGCTGGCCCTGGGCGCGGGCGGGGCCGGCGGCCAGCGCCGCCGCGGCGCCGCCGCCAATGGCGAACAGGCCGCGCCGCGTGGGCGAGAGGATGCGCTGCCAGCGCAGGGCGGACTCGTCATGCGTCATGCTTCTCGTCTCCCACTCCACCGGGCCGTCCCGCCCATCGGGATCAGCGCCGGATTGGCCGCACCAACTCTCCCGGGCCGGGTTTTTTCAGCCCGGTCAAAATTCTTGCGCTCATGTTCACTCTCATGAAATTTGCTTGTCAATCGCCTTGCAACAATCCGGCATGGCCGGCATGGCAGCGGCACCCTGCGGGAGAGATGCGCATGAAGCCTCGGGCTGAGCTGGCCGCCACGACGGCGCTGGAGCCCGCCAGCCTGGCGGAGCCCGGCGTGGATGTCAGCCTGGACGCCAGCGTGGATGCCAGCATCGACGACGATGCCAGCGACCGCCGCCTGGGGGAATGCGTGCGGATGCTGCGGCAGCGGCTGGGGCTGTCGATCCAGGAGCTGGGCCGGCGCACCGGGCTTTCCATCGGCATGATCAGCCAGGTGGAGCGCGGGCTGGCCACCCCCTCCATCCGCACCCTGCGGCTGCTCGGGCTGGCACTCCAGGTGCCGATCTCGTTCTTCTTCGAGGAACGGCCCACCGGCCCGGCGCCGCGCTACATCGTGCGCCGCGCGCAGCGGCGGCTGCTGCGCCTCACCCGCTCCGGCGTGCTGAAGGAATCGCTGGCGCCGGACGCGCCGGGGCGGATGGAGATGTACGAGCTGACGCTGAGCCCGGGCGGCTCCTCAGGCGCGGATTTCGTCAAGCACCAGGGGGAGAAGGCGGGCTACGTGCTGGCCGGCACGCTGCGCCTCTGGCTGGACCATGAGGCACACCTGCTGGAGGCGGGCGACACCTTCCGCTTCCCCAGCACCGTGCCGCACATGTTCGACAACCCGACCGAGGCGCCGACGCGCATCGTCTGGATCACCGTGCCCAGCACGGAGGCATAAAAAAAGGCCAGGGGAATGAATTCCCCTGGACCCCTTCTTTTTCTGGCCGCTGCCGGTCATGGCCAGGACGGGGTCGCTGCACTCGAACGGGTCACCCCGGTTTAGCACAGCGGCCGACGTCTCACCCCTGACCGGCAGCTTGCAGAATTAAGCGGCCTCGCTGTCGGAGCGCTTGGCGTGCTTCTTGCGCTCATGCGGGTCGAGGTAGCGCTTGCGCAGGCGGACGGCGGTCGGCGTCACCTCCACCAGCTCGTCCTCCTCGATGTAGGCGATGGCCTGCTCCAGGCTCATGCGGCGCGGCGGCACCAGCAGCAGCGCCTCGTCCTTGCCGGCGGCGCGGACGTTGGTGAGCTTCTTTTCCTTGATCGGATTCACGTCGAGGTCGTTCTCGCGCGAATGCTCGCCCAGGATCAGGCCGGTATAGACCTTGGCGCCCGGATCGACGAACAGCGTGCCGCGCTCCTGCAGGGAGAACAGCGCGTACTGCACCGCCTCGCCATCGGAGTTGGAGATCAGGCTGCCCTTGATGCGGCCCTCGATCGGCCCGGCCCAGGGCTGATAGCCCAGGAACAGGCGATTCATCATGCCGGTGCCGCGCGTGTCCGTCATGAACTCGCCGTGGTAGCCGATCAGCCCGCGCGACGGGATGTGGAAGGTCAGGCGCACCTTGCCGCCACCCGAGGGGCGCATGTCCTGCATCATGCCCTTGCGGACGGACATCTTCTCGACGACGACGCCCGAGTATTCCTCATCGACGTCGATGACGGCTTCCTCGAAGGGCTCTTCCTTCTCGCCCGTCTCCGGGTTCACCTGCGTCAGCACGCGCGGGCGGCCGATGGTCAGCTCGAAGCCCTCGCGGCGCATCGTCTCGATCAGCACGCCGAGCTGCAGCTCGCCGCGGCCGGCCACCTCGAAGGCGTCCACTTCCTCGGACACCTTCACCTTGATGGCGACGTTGCCCTCGATCTCCTTGAACAGCCGGTCGCGGATCTGGCGCGACGTGACCTTCTTGCCCTCGCGGCCGCCGAGCGGGCCGTCATTGATGCGGAAGGTCATGGACAGCGTCGGCGGGTCGATCGGGATCGCGTGCAGCGGCTCCGTCACCTCGGGGGAGGCGATGGTGTCGGGGATGGTGGCGTCCGACAGGCCGGCAATGGCGCAGATGTCGCCCGCCTGCACCTCGTCGACCGGCACGCGCTCGAGGCCGGAGAAGGTCATCAGCTTGGTCAGGCGGCCCGTCTCGACGACCGAGCCGTCCTGGCGCAGCACGCGCACCGGCATGTTGGTGCGCGCCACGCCCTGCTCGATGCGGCCCGTGAGGATGCGGCCCAGGAACGGGTCGGCCTCCAGGATCGAGGCGTTCATCGCGAAGGGCGCGGAGGCGTCGACCGTCGGCTGCGGCACGTGGCTCAGGATCAGGTCGAACATCGGCGACAGGTCCTTGCGCGGACCGTCCATCGTCAGGTCGGCCCAGCCCTGGCGGCCGGAGGCGAACATGGTGTGGAAGTCGAGCTGCTCGTCGCTGGCGCCGAGCGCCGCGAACAGGTCGAACACCTCGTTCAGCACCTCGTCGGCGCGGGCGTCCTGGCGGTCGACCTTGTTGATGACGACGATCGGCTTCAGGCCGCGGGCCAGCGCCTTGGTCAGCACGAACTTGGTCTGCGGCAGCGGCCCCTCGGCGGCGTCGCACAGCACGATGGCGCCATCGACCATCGACAGGATGCGCTCCACCTCGCCGCCGAAATCGGCGTGGCCGGGGGTGTCGACAATGTTGATCTTCACGCCCTTCCACTCGACGGCGGTGGACTTGGCGAGAATGGTGATGCCGCGCTCACGCTCCAGGTCGTTGCGGTCCATGGCGCGTTCGGCGACCTGCTGGTTGGCGCGGAAGGCGCCAGCCTGCTTCAGCAGGTTGTCGACCAGCGTGGTCTTGCCATGGTCGACGTGGGCGATGATGGCGACGTTGCGCAGTTCCATAAGGCGGGCAGTCCCGAGGCTGCGCCGCCTGCGCACGCGGCCCGATTCCCCTGACCGCAGGGATGCGGCGGGGTCGGGCAGGGCGGGCCTGGCGGCTTGTTGCGGCGCACAGATAGGATGATCGGGCGCAAAAAGCGAGCCTTTCGCGCCCCGAACCCCGGCGCGGGCTGCAAGGCAGCCTCCCGCGGCCGGAAACCTACAGCCGGTACAGCGCCTTGCTGGCGCCGCCGAAGGGGCGCCGGGGCTGGAATTTCTCCACCACGCAGAGATGCAGCGCCTGGTGCATGGCGGGCGGGATCTCCTCCGCCGCCTCGGGCACGGCCTCCCCGGCTTCCGCCGCGGCAGGCTGCCAGCGGACGAAGCGCGGCATGTTGGAGCGAAACAGGGGCGCTGATTCGGCGCATCCGGGGGCAGCGGCCAGACCTTGGCCGTGGCCGCGCCCGGAGTCATGCTCCTGGACGACGAGGCCGAGCGCGACGCGCTGCAGGCCGGCGGCGGGAACAGGGTCGGTGGCCCGGGGGGCGGACATCGATGCTCCGAGGGCGACCGCTGCGATGAGGGGGAGGATCGTTGAGCGGCGCATGCGATTCCAACGAGGCTGCCTCTGCATCGTTGCCGAGCCGGGTTAGCATTCCCCTAACACAAAAATTTTTTGGCAACCCCAGCCTGCCCCGCCGGCTTCGCGTTGCCATAGCCTGACCCAGGGAGAGGAGGCCGCCGCATGAGTGACACGCCGCGAGACGACGAGAGCGAGGTCGATCTGGGCGTCAGTCTGGAAACCGTCGCGACCGTGGTCGACCACATCCGCGCCGTCCAGGGCGAGGACACCAACGAGCGCGACGCCGAGTACGAGGACGAGGACAAGGTCAGCGACGAGGATTTCGACGAGGGGACCCTCGCCACCTTCATCGACGAGCTGAACGAGGACGAGCAGGCGGCGCTGGTGGCCCTGGCCTGGGTCGGCCGCGGCGACTACGAGCCGGAGGAATGGGAGGAGGCGCACCGCCTCGCCAAGGAACGCGGCGCCGGCACCGACACCGCCACCTATCTGCTCAGCATGGACATGGCGGGCGACCTGATCAGCGAGGGGCTGGCCGCCTTCGGCATCGCCATCGAGGAGGTCGAGCGCTGAGGCAGACGCTCCGGGCGCCCCCGGGCGCCGGGGCACCCGCGCCGTCCGGTCCGGGTGGCGCGGAGTTCCGGCGCCGCCATCAGGCGTAGTTCATGACCGGCCCGCCGGCGCCGGCGATCTCGCGGATCAGCTTGCGCCGCACGGCGACGCCGAAGCTCTCGAAGCTCTCCGCCGCGACCAGGAAGGCGCCGGCGCCGCCGATGACGGATTCGGCGTAGTACCGGTCGAGCGGGATGCTGAGGCGCCGGCCGAAGGTCGGGTTGTCGTTCATGATCGGCAGGCCGTTGATGACGATGCCCTGCGCCACCGCCGCGTCCCGCGCCGCCTCCACCGGGCCGCCGGAATTGTTCACTCCGTCGCCCGAGATGTCGATGACGCGCCGCGTGCCCTCGAACGGGGCCTCGGCCAGCATCCGCACGCTGAAGTCGATGCCGGCGGAGATCGAGGTCCAGGAGAGCGAGGCGCGCGGCGCCTCGGCCAGCATGTCGGACCAGCGGTTGGCTTCGGCCTGGCTGCCGATGCGCTGCCAGGGCAGCACCTGCCGCTGGTACTCCGCCCCCGCCCATTCGACATAGGTGACGGCGATGGCGCCCAGAATGCCGCCCTGCAGCGCCTCGACCACCTTCGGGTCGGACATCGCGGCGCGGTAGCCTTCCCGCTGGAGCCGCGCCTCATCCTCGTCGATCGACCGCGAGACATCGACCGCCAGGACGAGGAGGACATCGACCGCCTCCTCCGCCCTGGCCCGTCCGGGCAGGAGCGCGGCCGCCGCCGCCAGACCACCTGCCGCCAGCAAGGAACGTCGACGCATACCGAGCCTCCTGCCTGTCCGATGACCAGCAAAGCCGATCCAGGGGGGGAAGCTGCAACCGTTACGAGTGCAAGTCTGCGTGCGGTTCCCGGCCAGCCTGGAAAGCCACTCCAGAATGGCAGAGGAACATTCCGACTTCGTAAAATACAGGCCGGTTCAGGGCAATTCCTGCAGCCGCCGCTCCACCAGGGCGCGCCAGGGCGCGTCGGCCGGGGCCTGGGCGAGCAGGGCGCGCCAGGCGCTGCGGGCATTCTCGGTGCGGCCGGCGCGCGCCTCGGCCAGGCCGGTCAGGTAGCGCAGGCGGGGCTGCTCCGGGTCGGCGGAGAGGGCGCGGGTGAGCAGGGCGGCGGCCTCCTCCAGCGCGCCGCGCTCGATCAGCAGCTCGGCCAGCTCGGCGGCCAGCGGCCCCTCGAAGCGCGCGGCCAGCGCGCGGCGCCAGGCCTCGGCGGCGGCCTCCCAGCGGCCGCGGCCGCGCTCGGCGTTGCCGAGCAGGATCCAGCCCTGGCGCGCCGCCTCGCTGTCGGCCGGCACCTGCTCCAGCCGGGCGCGCAGTTGCGCCATCAGCGCGTCGTCGCGCGCCGCCGCCTCGGCCCGCTCCACATAGGGCGCGGCCGGCACCTCCGGGTTGCCGCCCCGGAGGTAGATGGCGAAGCCCAGTGCCGGCACTAGGAACAGCAGCGCCGCCAGCGCCGCGGCGCCGCGCCCGGCACGGCCCTGGCGCTCGGCGCCCTCGCTGGCCAGCAGG
Organism: Teichococcus aestuarii; assembly: GCF_042651065.1. Lineage (NCBI taxonomy): Bacteria > Pseudomonadati > Pseudomonadota > Alphaproteobacteria > Acetobacterales > Roseomonadaceae > Roseomonas > Teichococcus aestuarii. Next base: position 58,789 of record NZ_JBHSCH010000017.1, on the reverse strand, counting down.
CGGCGCTGCACCTCGACCGTGGCGGCGCGGTGCGCGGCCTCGTCCAGCCGCCCGGCGGCGCGCTCGCGCTCCAGCTCGGCCAGCTGGGCGCGGTAGAGGGCGAGGTCGGCCTCGCGCTGGGCGGCGCGGCGGGCGGCGCGCAGCAGCGCGAGCCCGAGCGGCGCCACGGCGAGCGCCGCCAGCCCCAGGAACAGCAGCCAGATCATCGCGCGGCGTCATCCTCCAGCGCCGCCAGCCGGGCGCGTTCCTCGGGCGTCAGCGGCGCCGGCTCGGGCCACGCGCCCTGCTCCGCCCGCTGGCGGCGGCGCAGCAGCAGCAGGGCCAGGCCGCCGCCGCCCAGCGCCAGCAGCGGCATGCCCCACAGCAGCGCCGTGGCCGCCGAGAAGGGCGGCCGCAGCAGCACGAAGTCGCCGTAGCGGTCGTGTACGTAGTCCACCACCGCGCGGTCGTCCTCGCCGGCGGCGATGCGCTCGCGCACGATGCGGCGCAGGTCGCGCGCCAGCTCCGCCTCGCTGTCCTCGATCGACTGGTTCTGGCAGACGAGGCAGCGCAGCTCCCGCCCGATGGCACGGGCGCGCTCCTCCTGCGCCGGGTCGCGCAGCATCTCGGACGGCAGGCCGACGCCGAGGGCGGGCAGGGCGACGGCCCATCCCAGCAAGGCGAGGGTGGCGAGGCGGCGCATCAGGCGTGGCGCCGCAGCAGCGGGCGGATGTCCTGCTCCAGCACCTCGGGCGTCACGGGCCCCGGCCAGCGCCAGCGGACGATGCCCTTGCGGTCCAGCAGGTAGGTCTCCGGCACGCCATAGACGCCCCAGTCGATGGCGACGCGCCCCGGCTGGTCGGCGCCGAGGCGCTGGAAGGGGTTGCCGTGGCGGGTGAGGAACTGCGCCGCGTCGGCCGGCTTGTCCTTGTAGTTGACGCCCCAGACGGCCACGCCCTCGCGCGCCAGCCGCATCAGCTGCGGGTGCTCGATGATGCAGGGCACGCACCAGCTGGCCCAGAAATTCACCAGCATCGGCGCCGGCAGGTCGCGCAGCTCGGCATCGGTGAAGCCGGGCAGGCCGGTGGCCTCCAGCGGCGGCAGGGCGAAGGGCGGCGCGGCGCGGCCCACCAGCACGGAGGGCACGCCGCGCGGGTCGTAGCTGCCCGTGCCCAGGCCGCGCAGCATGGCGTAGAAGCCGGCGCCGCCGGCCACGGCGATGCCGAGCGGGGCCAGCATCAGCATGCGGCGGGAGGTCAGGGGCATGGGCAGGCTCCGGTCATGGGGTGTCGGCGGGTCAGGCCCGCGCCGCCGCGCCGGCGCGGGGCGCCGGGGCCGCCACCCGGATGCGCCGGTCGCTGAGGGAGATGCCGCCGCCCAGCGCCATGATCACGGCGCCCAGCCAGATCCAGGGCGCGAGCGGGTTGTGGTGGATGCGCAGCACGGCGGTGCCGCCCTCCTCCTCGCCCATCACCGCATAGAGGTCGGAGAGCCAGGTGGTGTGGATGGCGGCCTCGGTGGTGTTCATCCGGCCGACGGGGAAGAAGCGCCGCTCCGGCGTCAGCACCGTGACGGGGGCGCCGCCGCGCGTGACGGTGACGGTGGCGCGGCGGGCGGTCCAGTTGGGGCCGATCACGTCCTCCACCCGGTCCAGCCGCCACTCATAGCCGGCATGGGCGAGGCTGGCGCCGGGGCGCAGCGCGGCGAGGCGGTCGGTCGCCAGCCCCATGCCGGCCATGCCGAGGATGGAGATGCCGAGCCCGGCATGGGCGATGGCGGCGCCCCAGGCGGCGCGCGGCAGGCCACGCGCCCGGCTCCAGGCTGCGGCGGGGCGGCGGAACAGGGCGATGCGGTCGAAGATGTCGGCCAGGGCGCCGGCCACCAGCCAGGCGGCGGCGGCGAAGCCCAGCGCCGGGCCGATGCGCACGCCCGCATAGGCGAAGCACAGCGCCACGGCCAGCGCCGCCAGCAGCGCCGCCCACCACAGGCGTTGCAGCACCGGCCAGAGCTGCGCCCGCTTCCAGGGCATGAGCGGCCCGGCGGCCATGGCCAGCACCAGCGGCACGGCCAGCGGCAGGATGGCGGTGTTGAAGAAGGGCGGGCCCACCGAGATCTTCTGCCCCAGCAGCAGGTCGGCGAACATCGGCCAGAGGGTGCCGGTGAGCACCACGGCGGCCATGGAGCAGAGCAGCAGGTTGTTCAGCACCAGCCCGCCCTCGCGCGAGAGCGGCTGGAACAGCCCGGCCGGGGCCATGCTGGGCGCCCGCCAGGCGAACAGCGCGAAGCCGCCCGCCACGTAGAACACCAGCAGGCCGAGGATGAAGACGCCGCGCTCCGGGTCGTTGGCGAAGGCGTGGACGGAGTTCAGCACGCCCGAGCGCACCAGGAAGGTGCCGAGCAGCGAGAAGCCGAAGGCCAGCAGCGCCAGCAGCACCGACCAGACCTTCAGCGCCTCGCGCTTCTCGACCACGATGGCCGAGTGCAGCAGCGCCGTTCCCGCCAGCCAGGGCAGGAGGGAAGCGTTCTCCACCGGGTCCCAGAACCACCAGCCGCCCCAGCCCAGCTCGTAATAGGCCCACCAGGAGCCGAGGGCGATGCCGAGCGTCAGGAAGGACCAGGCCGCCAGCGCCCAGGGGCGCACCCAGCGGCCCCAGGCGGCATCCACCCGCCCCTCCAGCAGGGCGGCGACGGCGAAGGCGAAGGTGACGGCGTAGCCGACATAGCCGAGGTAGAGCAGCGGCGGATGGAAGGCGAGGCCGGGGTCCTGCAACACCGGGTTCAGCCCCTGGCCATCCGGCGGCGGCGGCCAGACGCGGCCGAAGGGGTTGGAGGTAATCAGCACAAAAGCCAGGAAACCCACCGCGACCAGCCCCAGCACGCCGAGCACGCGGGCGCGCAGCGCCGAGGGCAGGTCCCGCCCGAAGCCGGCCACCGCGCCGCCGCACAGCGCCAGGATCAGCACCCAGAGCAGCATCGAGCCCTCGTGGTTCCCCCAGGCGCCGGAGAGCTTGTAGAGCATCGGCTTGGCCGAGTGGCTGTTCTGCACCACGTTGATGACGCTGGTGTCGTTCACCGCGAAGGCCCAGAGCAGCGCGCCGAAGGCGGCGGCGCAGGCCAGCAGGTGCCCCCCCGCCAGCGGCCCGGCCGCCGCCATCAGCCGGGCATCGTTGCGGGCGGCGCCGAGCAGCGGCACGAAGCTCTGCGCCAGGGCGAGCGCCAGCGCCAGCGCCAGGGCGAAGTGCCCGAGTTCCGCGATCATCCGCCGTTGCGCTCCTGCGCCGCAGCCGGCGAGAGGGTGTTCCAGGAGGCCGCCGGGGGGGCGGCGCCCTGGGCCGGGTCCCAGTGGCCGCTGCGCTTCAGCGCGTCGGCCACCTCGGGGGGCATGTAGGTCTCGTCGTGGCGGGCCAGCACCTCGCTGGCGCGGAACAGCCCGTCCGCCCCCAGCTTGCCGAGGGTGACGACGCCCTGCCCCTCGCGGAACAGGTCCGGCAGCACGCCGACATAGGAGACGGGGATGGTCGCCGGCCCGTCGGTGACGCGGAAGCGCGCCTCGGTGCGGCCATCGGCGGCCTGGGCGCGTTGCAGGCTGCCGGCCTCGACCAGCCCGCCCAGGCGGAAGGCGCGCTCCGGCCCCGGGTTCTTGCTGGCGATGTCGCTCGGCGCCAGGAAGAAGACGAGGTTGTCCTGGAAGGCGGTGAGGGTGAGCGCCGTGGCCGAGCCGAGGCCGAGCCCCGCCAGCACCACGATCCACATCCGGCGCCGCTTGCGCGACGATTTCATGCCCGCCTCCTCTCGCGCGGATCCAGCCGGGCCAGATGCCGCTTCGCCGCCGCGTGCCGCCACGCGGCCAGGACCGCCATGCCCCCGAAGCCCAGCGCCGCCAGCCCCCAGGAGATGGCCACATGCCACCAATGCTGCGTCATGCCGCCCTTCTGTCAGGTTTTTCCATGACTTGCATCAAGCCTGGAGGTCCGCCGCCGGGCCGGCCGCGGGCCGCTGCGTGTCATGTCGCCGTGCCTGGGCCAGTTGCAACTGCCGCACCCGCCGCTCCATCACCGCCGCCCGCGTGCGCGCCAGCACCAGCGCCGCGAAGGCCAGCCCGAACCCCGCCGCGCAGGTGAGCAGCGGGTAGAGGATATCGACATGCAGCCCCGGCGCCGCCGCCCGCGTGACGGAGGCCGACTGGTGCAGCGTGTTGAACCAGTCCACGCTCCACTTGATGACCGGCAGGTTGACCGCCCCCACCAGGGCGAGGATGGCGCCGGCCCGCGCGCCGCGCTCCTCCTCGTCGAAGGCGCGGACCAGGGCGGCGTGGCCCATCCAGAGGAAGAACAGCACCAGCACGGAGGTCATCCGCGCGTCCCAGGCCCACCAGGTGCCCCACATCGGCCGGCCCCACAGGCTGCCGGTGGCGAGGCAGAGCGCCGTGACCATGGCCCCCACGGGCGAGAGCTCCCGCGCCGCGAGGTCGGCCAGCGGGTGGCGCCAGATCAGCGACATCAGCGAGGCGATGGCGAGGCCGAGATAGCCGCCCATCGCCAGCCAGGCCATCGGGACATGGACGTACATGATCCGCACCGTCTCGCCCTGCTGCCAGTCGGGCGGCGAGAAGAGCAGCGCCCAGGCGGCGCCGATCCCCAGCACCAGCACGGCGGCGCCCCACAGCCAGGGCAGCGCGCGGTCCGTCAGCCGCAGGAAGCGGCCGGGATTGGCGAAGCGGTGCAGCCCGCCGCCCGGCTGCGGGGTGCCGGGCTGGGGCGTGGCGGAGAGGGGCCGGGGGGCCGGATGGGGCGCGGGGGTGCTCACGCGGCGCAAACTAGGCGCTGGCGGCGCCGGATTGAAGCCATCGCCGCACGCGGTTACGTCATGCAACAGCGGCGGCTGGCGCCGCGCCCCTTTCGAGAGGACGTTCCACCATGCTGTTCGCCATCGTCGCCGAGGACAAGCCCGGCGCCCTGGAGCTGCGCCTGGCCACCCGCCCCACCCACCTGGAGTACCTGGACAGCCAGGTGGAGAAGCTGGTGCAGGCCGGCCCGGTGCTGGACGCCGAGGGCAAGCCCTGCGGCAGCGTGCTGATCGTCGAGGCGGAGGACCAGGCGGCGGCCGAGGCCTTCGCGGCGGCCGACCCCTATGCCCAGGCCGGGCTGTTCGCCCGCACCACCATCCGCCCCTTCCGGCAGGTCTATGCCGGCGGCCAGCGCCTTGGCTGAAAGGCGCTTCTGGCTGGTCAAGAGCGAGCCGGACGCCTTCTCCTGGCAGCAGCAGGTGGCGAACGGCACGGAACCCTGGACCGGCGTGCGCAACGCCCAGGCCGCCAGCTTCCTGCGCGCCATGCGCCGGGGCGACCGGGCCTTCTTCTACCACTCCAATGTGGGGAAGGAGATCGTCGGCGTGGTCGAGGTGGCGCGGGAAGCCTATCCCGACCCCACCGAGGCCGTGCCGGAGGGCCGTGCCCCGCGCTGGGTCTGCACCGACATGCGCGCGGTGGGGCCGATGCCCCGCCCCGTGCCGCTGTCGGCGATCAAGGCCGAGCCGGCGCTGGCCGAGATCGGGCTGATCCGCCAGTCCCGCCTCTCGGTGATGCCGATCTCGCCGGAACACTGGGCGCTGCTGTGCCGCATGGGGGGCTGGGAGGGCTGAGGCCCTCCCGGCTTTCCCTGGACCGCTTCCTCTGGGTTGTTCCCTCAGGGCCGCGCGCGCTGCGGGTCGTTGAACCAGGGTGTGCGGCCGCGCGGCGGCGGGGGTTGCGGGCGCTCCGGCTCGGCGGGCGTCCAGAGCGGCGGCGCCGGGTCGATATAGACATGCACATTGGGCTGGCCGTAGCCGTTGGATTGGCCGTAGCCACTCCCGTAGGGCGGCTGCGGCGGGTAGGGCTGCGGCAGGGGGCGGTAGACCGGCGGCGGCGCGGGCTGGCGGTTGCGGAAATCCCGCTCGATGTCGTCCCGCCCCAGGTAGCGGCCCTCGGCATCGTAGTGGCGCATCACGCCGCCGCCGGCGGAGCGTTCCGAGCGCCCCTCGTAGCGGCCCCAGGGATCGTAGTGACGCAGCGTGCCGCCCTGCTGCTCCGTCCGGCCGTTGTAGCGGCCCCAGGGGTCCACGTCCGGCCGCGTCTGCGCCGCGGCGGTGCCGGCCAGCAGCAGCCAAACCCCGATCGCCATCCAGGCTCCGTGCTGTCGCATTGGCGGCCTTTCCTTTCCGTGGCCTTATCGTCGGGGCCAAAGATTACCAGACCATGAAGGGCAGGGGGCGCTTGCCTTGCCCGCCGCGCCGCGCGATCCCTGGCCCTGCCCCCACACCGTGCCGGAGACCTCACCCCCGATGACCGATGCCCGATGACTGATGAACGCCGCCTCTGCCGCCTCGACGAGATCGCCGACGGGCAGGCGCGGGGCTTCCCCGGCCCGGAGGGCAGCTTCATCGGCCTGTTCGCCGTGCGGCGCGGCGGGGCGGTGCATGTCTATGTCAATTCCTGCCCGCATGTCGGGGTCGCCCTGGAGATGATGCCGGACCGCTTCCTGGACGGGGCGGGGGAGCATATCGTCTGCGCCGTGCATGGCGCGCGTTTCCAGGTGGAGGACGGCTTCTGCCTCTCTGGCCCCTGCGCCGGCGATTCGCTGGAGGCGGTGCCGGCGCGGATCGACGCCGCGGGCGTCGTCTGGGTGCCGGCCGATGCGGGGGCCTGAAGGCCACCCGCCGCTTCCCTGCGTGGGCTTCACTTGACGCAGGTCATGGCCCCTTGGCCCAATGGGCGTTGAAACAGTGGACGAAGCCCCGCAGGAGGGGCGCACCACAGCGGGAGGAACACGATGCCGGATGATGCGCTGATTGCCGTGAAGCCCGAGCTGGCCCAGGGCGCGCGGGTGGACGCCGCCCGCCACCGCACCATGACGGCGGAGGCCATCCGCGACCCCGAGGGCTTCTGGCGGGAGGAGGCGAAGCGGATCGCCTGGATGACCCCGCCGACGAAGATCAAGAACACCTCCTTCGAGGGCGATGTCTCGATCAGGTGGTTCGAGGATGGCGTGCTGAACGCCTCCGTCTCCTGCCTCGACCGGCACCTGGAGACGCGCGGCGACCAGGTGGCCATCATCTGGGAGGGCGACGACCCGAACAGCGACGCCAAGGTCACCTACCGCGAGCTGCATGAGCGCGTCTGCCGCATGGCCAACGCCATCAAGGCGCTGGGCGTGAAGAAGGGCGACCGCGTCACCCTCTACCTGCCGATGATCGTCGAGGCGGCGGTGGCGATGCTGGCCTGCGCCCGCGTCGGCGCGGTGCACTCCATCGTCTTCGGCGGCTTCAGCCCGGACAGCCTGTCGAGCCGCATCCAGGATTGCGACAGCACGCTGCTGATCACCGCCGACCAGGGCCGCCGCGGCGGCCGCACCGTGCCGCTCAAGACCAATGCGGACGAGGCGCTGAAATCCTGCCCGACGGTGAAGAACGTGCTGGTGGTGCGCAACACCGGCAACGCCGTGCCGATGCAGGAGGGGCGCGACATCTGGTGCCACGAGGCCTGCGCAGCCGCTTCCGCCGACTGCCCGCCGGAGCCGATGAACGCGGAGGACCCGCTGTTCATCCTCTACACCTCGGGCTCCACCGGCAAGCCCAAGGGCGTGCTGCACACCACCGGCGGCTACATGGTCTGGGCCAGCTACACGCATGAGCTGGTGTTCGACTACCGCCCCGGCGAGGTCTACTGGTGCACCGCCGATGTCGGCTGGGTCACCGGCCACACCTACATCGTCTATGGCCCGCTGGCGAACGGCGCCACCACGCTGATGTTCGAGGGCGTGCCGAACTGGCCGGGCATCGACCGCTGCTGGCAGGTGGTGGACAAGCACCAGGTCAACATCTTCTACACCGCCCCCACCGCCATCCGCAGCCTGATGCGGGAGGGCGAGGCGCCGGTGCGGAAATGGTCCCGCCAGTCGCTGCGCGTGCTGGGCAGCGTGGGCGAGCCGATCAATCCGGAAGCCTGGATGTGGTACTACCGCGTGGTGGGCGACGAGCGCTGCCCGATCGTCGACACCTGGTGGCAGACCGAGACGGGCGGCATCCTGATCTCGCCGCTCCCCGGCGCGGTGGACCAGAAGCCCGGCTCCGCCACCCTGCCGCTGCCCGGCGTGCAGCCGGCGCTGGTGGATGGCGAGGGCAACCTGCTGGAGGGGGCGACCGAGGGCAACCTCGTCATCCTCGATTCCTGGCCCGGGCAGATGCGCACCGTCTACAAGGACCATGAGCGCTTCATCCAGACCTACTTCTCCACCTTTCCCGGCAAGTACTTCTCGGGCGACGGCGCGCGGCGCGACGCCGATGGCTACTACTGGATCACCGGCCGGGTGGACGACGTGCTGAACGTCTCCGGCCACCGCATGGGCACGGCCGAGATCGAGAGCGCGCTGGTGGCGCACCCCAAGGTGGCGGAGGCCGCGGTGGTCGGCATGCCGCACGAGCTGAAGGGCCAGGGCATCTACTGCTACGTCACGCTGAAGACGGGCGAGGAGCCCTCCGACGCGCTGAAGAAGGAGCTGGTGGCCTGGGTGCGCAAGGAGATCGGGCCCATCGCGGCGCCGGACGCCATCCAGTGGGCGCCGGGCCTGCCGAAGACGCGCTCGGGCAAGATCATGCGCCGCATCCTGCGCAAGATCGCCGCCAACGAGACGGACAGCCTGGGCGACACCTCCACCCTCGCCGACCCGACGGTGGTGCAGGACCTCATCGGCAACCGGGTGGGCTGAAGGCGCCGCCGGGCGGGGGAGAAGGCGCCCCCGCCCGGCATCAGCCGATGCCGGTCGGCCCGTCCAGGATCAGGCGCACCTTGCGAGCCAGTTCCAGCCGGCCATAGGGCTTGCTGATCACGTCGAACTCCGAGCCGCCGGCATCGCTGCGCTCCAGCGAGGCCTCGGCATAGCCGGTGGTCAGCAGCACCTTCAGCTTCGGCTGGCGGCGGCGCGCCTCGCGGGCCAGCATCACGCCGTTCATGCCGCCGGGCATGATCAGGTCGGAGAACAGCAGGTCCACCCGCTCCGCCTGATCGAGGATGTCCAGCGCCGCGCGGCCATTGGCGGCCACCAGCACCGTGTAGCCGAAATCCTCCAGGATGGCGCGTGCCAGCTCCGCCACCTCCTCGCGGTCGTCCACCACCAGCACATGCTCGGTGCCGGCGCGGTCCATCACGCGCAGGCTGCGCCGGGCCGCCGGCCGCTCCTCATCTCCCTGGTCGGGGAAGTAGAGATTGACCGTGGTGCCGGCGCCCATCTCCGATTCGATCTGCAGCGCGCCGCCCGACTGCTTGGCGAAGCCATAGACCATCGACAGGCCGAGCCCGGTCCCCTTGCCCTCCTCCTTGGTGGTGAAGAAGGGGTCCATCACCCGGGCCAGGATGTCGGGCGGCATGCCGGTGCCGGTGTCGGCGATGGAGAGCTGCACGTAGCGCCCCGGCGCCAGATTGCCGATGGCGCCAGTCGCCTCCGCGTCGAGCGTGACGTTGCGGGTGCGGATGGTGAGCAGGCCCTGCGGCTGCTCGGCCATGGCGTCGCGCGCGTTGATCAGGATGTTGAGCAGCGCCACCTCCGCCTGGGTCGGGTCCAGCCGGCAATTGCCCAGCCCCTCCGCCAGGTCCAGCCGCAGCGCGATGGCGTCGCCCAGGGTGCGGCGGGCCATGTCGCGCATGCCCTCGACCAGCGTGTTGAGGTTCAGGGTGCGGCCGTCGAGCCGCTGCTTGCGGGCGAAGGCCAGCAATTGCTGCGTCAGGGTGGTGGCGCGGTTCACGGCGCCGCGCACGTTCTGCAGCCCGCGCTGCATGCGGTTGCGGTCCAGCTCCGGGCGCCCCAGCGCGTGCTCGGTCAGCTCCAGATAGCCCACCATGACCTGCAGCAGGTTGTTGAAGTCGTGCGCGATGCCGCCGGTGAGCTGGCCCAGCGCCTCCATCTTCTGGCTCTGCCGCAGCGCGTCCTCGGCATCCCGCCGGCGGCTCACATCGAGCTGCGAGCCGAAGAAGTACATCAGCTCCCCCTGGGCGTTGTAGACGGGGGAGACGAACAGCGCGTTCCAGAAGGTGGAGCCGTTCTTGCGGTAGTTGAGGATCTCGGTGGCGATCTCGCGCCGCTCGCTGATGGCGGCGCGGACGCTGGCCACGGTCTCCCGGTCGGTGTCGGGCCCCTGCAGGAAGCGGCAATTGGTGCCGAGGATCTCGTCCAGGCTGTAGCCCGTCATCTTCAGGAAGGCGTTGTTGGCGAAGATGATCGGGTGGTCCTTGGCCCGCGCGTCGGTGACGATCATCGGCATGCGCGTGGTCTCGACGGCCGCGAAGAAGATGTCGCCATACTGCTTGCCGCCACTGTTGGAGACGGGCGGGCTGGAGGTTCGGGAGGCCGGATCAGGCTCCATGAGAAATTCCATCGGGGCTGAGGGGCCGGACCGCGCCTGGCGTGGCCGTCCCCGGGCGGGCGGCATCATGAGCCCAGGATCGCTTTGAAAATGGCCCGGTCTCGGGGTTCCACAACCGGGCGCATCCCTGGCCACATGCCGCGCACGCCCTGCATGCCGGTCTGGCGCGGATAGTATGAAGAATGCGCCCCGCCGCAATCCGCGCCGAAGTCAACTTTCACCCAGCCGTCGCGCCGCCCGGATTGCCAGCGGGCGGGGAGTGTGGAACCCCTTTCGCGAGACAGGCCGGAGGAATGTGGCGGATGCGAATCCTGGTGCTCGGGGCCGGGGCCCTGGGCGGCTATTTCGGCGCCCGCCTGCTGGAGGCCGGCGCCGAGCTGGCCTTCCTGGTGCGCCCCAAGCGCCAGGCGCAGCTGCGGCGCGAAGGGCTCTCGGTCCGCTGCCCGGCGCTGGGCGCCTGGTGCCGCCCCGTCACGGCGCTGCTGGCCGGCGAGGTGCGGCCGGGCTGGGACGTGGTGCTGCTGAGCTGCAAGGCCTACGACCTGGAGGCGGCGATCGACTCCATCCGCCCGGTGGTGGGGCCGGAGACGGCGATCCTGCCGGTGCTGAACGGGCTTTCGCACATCGACACGCTGCGCGAGGCCTTCGGCGAGGCGGCGGTGCTGGGCGGCCTCGCCAAGATCCGCGCCACCCTGGCGCCGAGCGGCGAGGTGCGGAACCTCTCCGACTGGCGCTACCTCACCTTCGGCGAGATGGACGGGCGGATGACGCCGCGCGTCGAGGCGCTGGCGGCGCTGGCCCGGCGCGGCGGCATCGAGGCCCAGGCGGTGCCCGACATCCGCGCCGCCATGTGGGCCAAGCTGGTGCATCTCGGCACGGTGGCGGCCGGCACCGTGCTGCTGCGCGGCTCCACCGGGCAGATCGCCCGCGCGCCGGGCGGGGTGGCCTTCATGCACCGGCTGCTGGAGCGCAACATCGCCATCGCCGCCGCGCATGGCGTGGCCATGCCGCCCGGCTTCGAGGCGGAATACCGCGCCATGCTGGCCGACCCCGCCGGCAGCTACACCGCCAGCATGCTGCGCGACCTGGAGCAGGGCGGCCGCATCGAGGCCGACCACATCCTGGGCTACCTGCTGGCGGCGGCACGGCGCGTCGGCGTGGAGGAGGAGCTGCACGCCATCGCCTACCTGCACGCCAAGACCTATGAGGAACGGCGGGCCGAGGAGAAGGCCCAGAGGGACAAGGACCCGGGACGCGCCGCATGACCGACCGCCACCGCATCGGGGCCGATGGCCTCTCGGCCACCATCCAGGCGCGCGGCGCCGAGCTGGTGAGCCTGTGCGACGCCGCGGGCGGGGAATATCTCTGGCAGGCCGGGCCGGAATGGCGCCGCCACGCGCCGGTGCTGTTCCCCATCGTCGGCAAGCTGGCCGGGGACACGCTGCGCCATGCCGGGGCGGAGCACCGCCTGACGCAGCACGGCTTCGCCCGCGACCGCCGCTTCGAATGGGTGGAGCGGGAGCCCGCCTCCTGCCGCCTGCGCCTGACCGATGACGCGGAGAGCCGCGCCCTCTTCCCCTTCGGCTTCACGCTGGAACTGGCCTATGCGCTGGCCGGCGGCACGCTGACGGTGACGGCCCGCATCGCCAACCCCGGCGAGGCGGTGCTGCCCTGCGCCATCGGCGCGCACCCCGCCTTCCGCTGGCCCCTGGTGCCGGGCGCGCCGAAGGAGGCGCACCGCCTGGTGTTCGAGCAGCCCGAGCACGGCCCCGCCCACCGGCTGGAAGGCGGCCTGCTGGGGCCGGCGGAGCCTTCCCCGGTGCAGGGCCGGGATTTGCCGCTCTCGCCCGCCCTCTTCGCGCGCGACGCGCTGATCCTGCCCGACGTGGCCAGCCGCGCCCTGCGCTACGAGGCGCCGGACGGCACGGCGCTGACCGTGCGGTGGGAGGGCTACCCGGATCTCGGCATCTGGTCGAAGCCCGAGGGGGCGGACTTCCTGTGCATCGAGCCCTGGCACGGCATGTCCAGCCCGGTGGGCTGGGATGGCGACTTCGCAGAAAAGCCGGGCCTGCTGCACATCCCGCCCGGCGGGAGCCGGGACTTCACCTGGAGCGTGACGCTGTAACCTGGCGCCTCGCATGAGGCCGGCGAGGCGCCAGAACAGACAAAGTCTTTTTGCTTCTTTATTCTTCAGAAAAAGAAGGTTTCTACTACTTCACCCCTTCGATCACCGCCGCCACGACACGCTCGAGCTGCCCCTCATCCAGATAGGGATGCATCGGCAGGGAGAGGATGCGCTGGCAGAGCGCCTCGCTCACCGGCAGGGGCGGCGCCTGGCGCAGCCCTTCGGCATGGGCGGCGGCATAGGCCGGCTGGCGATGCAGCGGCTTCGGATAGTAGATGGCGCTGGGCACGCCCCTCGCCTGCATCGCCGCCTGCGCGCGGCTCCGCGCCTCGGCATCCGGCAGCAGGATGGAATAGAGGCCCCAGGCGCTCTCCGCCCCCGGCATCTCGCCCGGCACCACCACATGCCCGGCGAGGTGCTGGCTGTAATAGCGGGCGACACGGGCGCGGTCCTTCAGCTCCTGCTCCAGCAGCGGCAGCTTGCAGAGCAGGATGGCGGCCTGGATGGTGTCCAGCCGGCCGTTCATGCCGGTGCGCTCCACCTCGTAGCGGGTGCGGCCCTCGCCATGGGTGCGGAGCGAGCGGTAGAGCTCGGCGCGGCCGGCATCGTTGGTCAGGATGGCGCCGCCATCGCCGTAGCAGCCCAGCGTCTTAGTCGGGTAGAAGCTGAGCGCCGCCGCATCGGCCCACTGGCCCAGGCGCTTGCCGTGCAGCGCGGCGCCGAAGGCCTGCGCGGCGTCATCGAGCGCGAACATGCCCTCGGCGCGGCAGATCTCCTGGATCGCCGGCCAGTCGGCGGGGCGGCCGAACAGGTCGACGCCCACCACGGCGCGCGGGCGCAGCCTCCCTTCCGCCTTCACCAGCGCGATGCGGTGCTTCAGGTCGGCGAGGTCGATGTTGAAGCCGTCCTCCGCCACATCGACGAAGACCGGCGTGGCGCCCAGCACCAGCGGAACCTCGGCGGTGGCGGTGTAGGTGAAGGCGGGCAGGAACACCGCGTCGCCACGGCCGATGCCCTCGGCCATCATGGCGATCTGCAGCGCATCCGTGCCGGAGGAGACGCCGACGGCATGGGCGCAGCCGGCGAACTCGGCCAGCTTCGCCTCCAGCTCGCGCACGTCCGGGCCGTTGATGAAGGCGCCGCTGTCGAGGATGGCGGCCACGCGGCGGTCGATCTCGGCACGGATCAGCGATTGCTGCGCCTTCATGTCGAACAGCCCGATCGGGCGCGGGGAGGTGTCGGCGTTCATCGGTGGGCGTGCTCCGTCATCCGCGGGCCATGGGCCACCCCCTGGCGGGGGCGCCTCAGGCCTGAATGACGCGGTGATAGGCCGGTTCCGCCTGCGGAGGGAAATCACCGCGCGTTTCAAAGGGCAACGTGCCGGGCGGCAGGGCGCCGTCCGGCTGCACGGCGGCGTCGCGGTAGACGCCGCGCGTGTCCACCACCAGCCGCGCCGCCGCGCGCAGCGCCGCGAAGTCGATGCCCGGCTGCGGCGTGACGATCAGCACCGCGTCCTGCGCCGCGACGAAATCCGGCGCCAGCGCCTGGCTCTCCAGCCGCAGCGGCCCGCCGCGCGCGCCGCGCTCCAGCGTGAAGCGGGGCACCAGCGGGTCGTGATAGGCGAGGCTGGCGCCGCGCCCGTCCAGCAGCCGCAGGATCTCGGCCGCGGGGCTCTCCCGCGTGTCCGGCACGCCGGGCTTGTAGGCCAGCCCCACCAGCAGCAGCCGCGCGCCGCGCAGGGCGCGGCCGCGCGCATCCAGCGCATCCCGCAGGCGGGAGACGACATAGCCCGGCATGGCGTCGTTCACCCGGCCGGCCAGCTCGACGAAGTCGCTCGGCACGCCCAGCTCGCGCGCCTTCCAGGCCAGGTAGTAGGGATCGACCGGGATGCAGTGGCCGCCGAGGCCGGGGCCGGGGCGGAAGGGCATGAAGCCGAAGGGCTTGGTGGCCGCGGCGTCGATCACCTCGTGCACGTCGAGGCCGAGGGCGTGGCTGATCCGCTTCAGCTCGTTGACGAGGCCGATGTTCACGGCGCGGAAGACGTTCTCGTAGAGCTTGGCCAGCTCCGCCGCGCGCAGCGAGGAGAGCGGCACCAGCCGCCCCGCCGCCACCGGCCCGTAGAGCGCCCGCCCCACGGCGAGGCAGGCGGGGGTGGCGCCGGCCAGCAGCTTCGGCACCCGGCCCACCGTGCCCTCCGGGTTGCCAGGGTCCTCGCGCTCCGGGCTGTAGAGGGCGAAGGCGTCGATGCCCGGCGTCAGCCCGGCGGCGCGCAGCGCGGGCAGCACGTAATCCTCGGTGGTGCCGGGATAGGTGGTGCTCTCCAGCGCCAGCACCTGGCCGGGGCGCAGATGCGGCCGCAGCGCCGCCAGCGCCGCCGCCACCGGGCCGAGATCCGGCTCCTTGTGGCGGCCGATCGGCGTCGGCACGCAGAGGACCAGGGCGTCGCACGCCCGCGCCCCCTCCAGGCCGGTGCTGGCGGCGATGCCCGCCGCCGCCACCCGCGCATCCTCGATGCCGTGCACCGGGCTGCGCCCGGCGGCGATGGCCGCCACCTTCCCCGCGTCGATGTCGAAGCCCGAGACGGGGAAGCCGCACTCGGCGAAGCGCAGCGCCAGCGGCAGGCCGGCATAGCCCAACCCCACCACCCCCACCCGCGCCGTGCGCGCGGCGATCCGCGCCACCAGCGCCTCGGCGACGAGGCCGGATATTTCCCTCTCCCAGCCCGGAACGGAGCGTTCCGGCGAATCCACCAGCGCGGCAGCGGCGCCGAAAGGGGAGAGGGCCGTCATGTCAGGTCCTGGTCACGGGGGGCGCCCCCGGGTTGTGGTCGAATTCGGGGACCATCTCGGCCAGCCGGGCGAGGGCGGGCTTGGCCGCCCCCTGGCGCGCGGCGGTGGCGATGGTGTCGATCGCCGCGCCCACGGCGCCGGCATCGGTGGTGCGGGGCGTGGCCACGAGCAGGCCGGCGAACCGCGTCGGCCGCGGCGGCTCCTGGCCGTGGAACAGCTCCTCGTAGAGCTTCTCGCCCGGGCGCAGGCCGGTGAAGCGGATCTCGATGTCCTCGTCCGGCCGCAGGCCGGCGAGGCGGATCATGCGCCGCGCCATGTCGACGATCTTCACCGGCTTGCCCATGTCGAGCACGAAGATGCCGCCATCGGCCAGTTCGGGCGGCTGGTCCTGCCGTTCCCCGGCGCCGACGACGCTGGCCTGCAGCACCAGCCCCACCGCCTCGCGCACCGTCATGAAGTAGCGGCGCATGTCGGGGTGGGTGACGGTGAGCGGCCCGCCGCGCTCGAGCTGGCGGCGGAACAGCGGCACCACGCTGCCGGTGGAGCCCAGCACGTTGCCGAAGCGCACCGTGACGCAGCGCATGGCCTGCCCCTGGCCGCCCGCGCCGCTCCGCGCCTGCTTGTCCAGCGCCTGGCAGTACATCTCGGCCAGGCGCTTGGAGGCGCCCATCACGCTGGTCGGGTTCACCGCCTTGTCGGTGGAGATGAACACCATGGCGCGGCAGCCCACGGCGCGCGCGGCGTCGGCGATGATGCGGGTGCCGAGCGCGTTGGTGAGCAGCCCCTCCAGCGGGTCGTTCTCCACCATCGGCACGTGCTTCAGCGCGGCGGCGTGGAACACCAGCTCGGGCCGCACCTCGGCCATCAGCGCGGCGACGCGCGCGGCGTCCCGCACATCGGCCAGCATGGCGCGGCGCGGCACGCCGGGGTGGCTCTCGGCCAGCTCCAGGTCGATCGAGTAGAGGGCAAACTCGCCATGGTCGAGCAGGGTGAGCTGCGCCGGGCCCAGCGCCGCCACCTGCCGTGCCAACTCGCCGCCGATGGTGCCGCCCGCGCCGGTGACGAGCACGCGCCGCCCCTGCACCAGCCGCGCCATGCCCTCGCGGTCCAGCGGCACCTGCGGGCGGTCCAGCAGCTCCTCGATCGCCACCGGGCGCAGGTCGAAGCGGCGGCTGGCGGCGGGGGTCTCGCGCCGCGCCGGGTCCAGCGCCGTCAGCCGCGGGGCGCGCTTGACCAGCACGCCATGGCGGTCCGCCACGTCCAGCAGGGACTCCAGCTCCGGGCCCTGCAGGTCGGGGTCGGCCAGCACCAGGGTGGCGGGGGGGCGGCCCTCGGCGCGCAGCCGGTCCAGCACCTCCGCCGCCTCCTCGAAGCCGCCGAGGATCGGGTAGCCATGGATGCGCCGCCCCGCCGCGCGCGGCCGCCGCGCCAGGATGCCGACGACGCGGTAGCCCGGGCTGCGCTGCTGCAGCAGGGCGCGGATGAAGAGGTCGGCGGCATCGCCCGTGCCGACCAGCAGCACCGGCTGGGCGGGCTGCGCCGCCGCCAGCCCCAGCGAGCCGTTGGTGCGCCGCTCCTGCCGCAGCCGCCCCACCACGCGCGGCGCCAGCAGGGCAGCCGCCTGGGTGCCGGCATGGATCAGCGCGAAGGCCGCGTTGTCCGGCCGCCAGGCGCCGAGCAGGGCGAGGCCGAGGGTGAACAGCACCGCGCCGCCCACCCCGGCGCCGACCACGGCGACGAGATCCTTCAGCGCGGCGAAGCGCCAGTATTGCTGCGGCAGCCGCACCGGCAGGCCGGCCAGCAGCAGCGCCGCCACCGCGCCCGGAATGGCGCCCAGCCACCAGAGCGGCGGGGGCGGCCAGCCGCCGGGCGAGGCCATCCAGACGGCGAGCGGCAGGGCGAGGGCGGCGAGCAGCGCGTCCAGGCCAAGATTCAGCAGAATGCGGGTGAGGGCCATGAGGGCCGCGTATAGGCCCCGGCCAGGGGTGGGTGAAGCGCCGCCCTGCACGCGGGCGCGCGGCAGGGCGTGCAATCCGTTCACGGCAGCGGCGCCAGCCGCCGGTAGAGCCCGACGAGCCGCTCCGCCTCGCCCGCCCAGCCATAGCGGCCGAGGGCGGCGGCGCGGCCCCGCGCGGCCATCCCGGCCCGGCGCGCGGGGCTCTCCAGCGCGGCCACGGCGGCGGCGATGCCTTCAGGGTCGGCGCTGTCCACCAGCAGGCCGTTGCCGGCATCCTGGATGATGGCGGCCACCTCGGTGGCGAAGGCGGGGGCGATCACCGGCAGACCGGCCAGCATGCAGTCGAACAGCTTGTGCGGCAGGGCCAGGCGGTGGTTCTCCACCCCCGGCTGGAACAGCACCAGCCCGATATCGGCGGTGGCGGCCTCGGCCAGGGCGGCATCATGCGGCATCCAGCCGCGCCATTCCAGCCGCTCCGTGAGCCCCAGCGCCGCGGCGCGGGCGCGGAAATCGGCCTCCGAGCCATCGGTGAAGCGGCCGATCAGCCGCAGCCGCGTGCCGGCCGGGCAGAGCGCCAGCGCGTCCAGCATGGTCATCGCGCCGCGCGCCCGTCCCAGCGCGCCGAGATGCACCAGCGTCAGCGGCCCGTCCGCGTGCCGGCGTGGCGCGATGGACGCGGCGGCGGCGTAGTTGCGCACGGGGATGGTCTCGGGCGCGGTGGCGAAATCGGCGTCCAGCCCGTCCTTGGCCACCACCACCGCATCGGCGCGGCGGGCCATGGCGCGGCAGGCCAGGCGCAGCGCCGCCCGGCCGAGCGGGCGCAGCGGCGCCGGCAGCCGCCCATCCAGCCGGGAGGGATAGTGCTCGTGCACGTCCAGCACCACGCGCGCGCCGCTCTTGCGCGCCGCCAGCAGCGCGGCCAGCCAGGCATCCGGCTCGCTGGCGTGCAGCACCGCGGCGCCGGTGGCGCGCGCCTGCCGCGCCAGGGCGGGAATGCCCAGCAGCCGGCCGCGCCAGCCCGAGCCCCGCCGGTAGCGGCGGATCGCCACCCCCGCATGCCGCTCCGGCGCCGCCTGCGCCTCGGCGGCGGCCGCGCCGGCAGCCATAGGCGCCGCCGCGCCGGAAGCCATAGGCGCCGTCGCGCCGGGGCAGAGATGCATCACGCGCCAGCCGGCCTCCGCCAGGGCGGCACCCTCCTTGCCCACGACGCGCAGATCGGCCGGCGGATGGGCGGCGGAGAGCATGCACACCAAAGGGGCGGGCCGCCCGGCGGCCGGCATCAGGCCACCTCGCGCAGATGCGGCGCCAGCGTCTCGGCCAAGTGCGCCACCATGCGCGCCCCCGCCCGGCCATCCCAGAGCGGGATCGGCCGCGCCGCCGGCCAGTGCCCGGCGAGCACGGCGGCCACCGATTCGGCCAGCCGGTCGGGCGGCACCAGGCGGTTGGAGCCGGCCTCCAGCGTCACCGGCCGCTCGGTGGAGGGGCGCAGCGTCAGGCAGGGCAGGTCGAGGGCCGTGGCCTCCTCCTGCACGCCGCCGCTGTCGGTGGCCACCAGCCGCGCCCGCGCCAGCAGGCCGAGGAAGTCGAGATAGCCCAGCGGCGGCAACACCCGCACGCCGCGCGGCAGGGCGAGCCCCGCCTCCTGCATCCGCTTCGCCGTGCGCGGGTGCATCGGCCACACCAGGGGCAGCGCCGCGGCGGCCACGCCCAGCGCCGAGAGCAGCCGCGCCAGGACCGCCGGATGGTCCACATTGGCGGCGCGGTGCAGGGTGACGACGCCATACTCCTCCGGCACCAGCCCCTCCGGCAGCGGCCGCGCGCGGGCGGCGGGCAGGCGGGCCAGCAGCGTGTCGATCATGGCGTTGCCGACGGCGCGCACCGCGCCGGGGGCGTGGCCATCCGCCAGCAGCCGCGCGGCCGTCGCCTCGTCCGGCGCCCAGAGCAGGTCGCTGACGGCATCGATGGCGCGGCGGTTGATCTCCTCGGGCATGTCGCGGTCGCCGCAGCGCAGCCCGGCCTCCAGATGCGCCACCGGGATGCCGAGCTTGCGCGCCGCCAGCGCGGCGGCCAGCGAGCCGTCGACATCGCCGGCGACCACCACCATCGCCGGGCGCCAGGCCGACCAGAAGCCGGCGCAGGCCATCATGGTGCGGCCGGTGACGGCGGCGTGCCCGCCACCGCCGGCGATGCCCAGCGCATGGTCGGGCTGCGGCAGGCCGAGATCGGCCAGGTGGGTGCCGAACATCGCCGGGTCGTGGTGCTGGCCGGTGTGCAGCAGCAGCGGCCGGCACAGGCCGGGGCGCGCCGCCAGGGCGTGCCACAGCGCCGCCAGCTTCGGCAGGTTGGGCCGCGCGGCGGCCACCAAATGCAGCTCGGAGAGGGAATTGCTCATGCGGCGGCCAGCGCCTCCAGCGTGGCCGCCGGCGCCGCGGCCTCCTCGACGATGCCGGCGAACTGGCTGGCCAGCAGGCGGCGGTCCCAGCGGCGCACCGCCTGATCCCGCGCGCTGCGGCCCATCGCCTGGCGCAGGGCGGGGTTGTCCGCCATCCAGCGCAGCGCCTGGGCCATCGCTGCGGCATCGCCGGGGGGAGTGGCGATGCCGCAGGGGCCCTCGGCCAGCAGCCGGGCTGCGCGGCCGGAGAGATTGGCCACTACCGGCAGGCCGGCGGCCAGGTAGTCCATCAGCTTGTTGGGCGCCGTCCACTCGGCGAATTCCGGCACTGGCGCCAGGCACTGCACGCCGAGCTGCGCGCCGGCCAGCAGCGAGGCCAGCTTCCGCTTCGGCATGGCGGGCAGGAAGGTGACGTTGTGCAGCCCGCGCTCCGCCGCCTGCGCGCGCAGGCGCGGCTTCTCGCCGCCCTCGCCCACCAGCAGGATGCGGATGCGCCGCTCGCCCCCGGCGCGCAGCAGGGCGGCCGCCTCGAGCAGCGAATCCAGCCCGTTGGCGCGGCCATGCGCGCCGGCATAGACGGCCAGCACCTCCCACGGCGCCACCTCCGCCGGGCGCCAGGGGGCGACCTGCGGGCCGAACAGGTCGAGGTCGCAGCCATTCGGCACCACGTGCACGCGCTGGGCCGCGGCACCGCGGCCCAGCGCCGTCTCGGCCATGCCCTCGCTCAGCGCCACCACGGCGGCGGCCTGGCGGCAGGCGGCGTCGGCCAGCCTCTCCATGCCGGAGAGCGCCCAGCCGGGCACGCCCCCCAGGGCGCGCGGCAGCTCCGGCCACGGGTCGCGCATCTCGTAGAGGAAGGGGGTGCCGCGCAGCCGCCGCGCCAGCAGCGCCGGCAGCACCACGGTGAGCGGGGTGGAGCTGGCCACCACCAGGTCCCACCGGCCGCCGAGGGCGAGGCGCGCGGCGCGGGCGGCGTAGCGGCCGAAGGAGAGGCCGCGCCCGCCGAGGCCCTGCGCGTTGCCGCAGCCGATGTCGAACTCGACGATGCGCAGGCCGCGCACCAGCCCTTCCCGCCGCCCGCCACGGAAGGCGCCGGCCAGGCCGGTCACCGCCCCCTCGTAGCGGCCGCAGGCGAGGGTGACGTGGTGGCCGCGCGCCGCCAGGGCATGGGCCAGCGCGTGGCTGCGGGTGGCGGTGGCGCCGGCCGGGCCGGAATAATGCTGGTGCAGGTAGAGGATGCGCATGCTCAGCCCCGGCAGCAGGAGCGCAGCACGGCGATGACGCGGTCCTGCTCCTCGGCGCTCATCGCGCCGCTGGGCAGGCAGAGGCCGCGCTCGAAGAGCTGGTTGGACAGGCCGGCGCCATGGCAGCGTATGCCGCGGAAGGCGGGCTGCATGTGCAGCGGCTTCCACACCGGCCGGCTCTCGATGTTGGCGGAGTCGAGGGCGCGGCGGGCCATTTCCGGCGTGGCGCCGAAGCGGCGCGGGTCGAGCTGGACGACGCTCAGCCAGCGCGTGGCGTGGCCCCATTCCGGCTCCGGCATCAGGCTCAGCCCGGGCAGGCCGGAGAGGCCGGCGGCGTAGCGGGCGAAGACCTGCCGCCGCGCCGCCACGCGCGCCTGCAGCGCGGTGATCTGCGCCAGCCCCACCGCCGCCAGCACCGAGGAGAGGCCGTAGGAATAGCCGGTGGTCTCGTGCTGGTAGTGCGGCGCCACCTCCTTGGCCTGGTTGGCCAGGTGGCGGGCGCGCTCGATCAGCGCCGCGTCGTCCGACACCAGGGCGCCGCCGCCGCCGGCGGTGATGATCTTGTTGCCGTTGAAGGAGAAGGCGGCCAGCGCCGCGCCCTTGCCCACCGGGCGGCCGCGGTAGAGGGCACCCAGCGCCTCGGCGCTGTCGCACAGCACGGGCACGCCCCAGCGGCCGCACAGCGCCAGGATGGCGTCGAGGTCGCAGGACTGGCCGTAGAGATCGACCGGCACCACGGCGCGCGGCAGGCGCCCGCGCCGGGCGGCGGCGCGCAGCTGGCTCTCCAGCACGTCGGGGTCGAGCGTCCAGCTCTCGGCCGAGACGTCGAGGAAGCGGGGGCGGGCGCCCATCTGCACGGCGGGGGCGATGGTGGCGACGAAGGTGAGGCTCTGCGTCCAGACCTCGTCGCCGCGCTCCACCCCGAGCACCCGGTAGGCCAGGTGCAGCGCCGCCGTGCCCGAGGCCACCGCCGCCGCATGCGCGAAGCCGGTGGTCTCGGCCACGGCGCGCTCGAAGGCGGCGGGCATCGGGCCGGCGGGGGCGAGCCAGCCGGAGGAGAGGGTCTGGCTGAGGGTGGCCAGCTCGCCTCCGGCCAGGCTGGGGGGCGAGAGATGCAGCCGCTGGCGTGGCGGCGGCATGTCCTGGCCCCGCCCGGAGAACAGCAGCACCCCCGCCCGACGGGCAGAGGCGTCGCCGATCGATCTGCTCTGGAATGCCACCATCGCTCCGATCACTTTTTTGTGAACATGAGCGTAGCCAATCAAACTCCGGCTGTGGCTTCAAGCCCTAAATTCAACCTCAGGTTCTAAAATTCCGTGGATCTGCCAGCGGCCCTGTGGGTGGCCGGGCTGTCCAGCCGCGGCATGGTGGCGTGGCCGGGCGCGCTCACGCCGCGGCCGGAGAGCAGGATGCGCAGCGTGCCAAGGGCGGCGCGCAGGTCGGCCAGCGCCGTCACGCGCCCGGCGTAGCGGGCATCCAGCTCCAGCCGCTCGGGCCAGGGCAGGGCGTTGCGCCCGGCCGCCTGCGCCGCCCCCGCCAGCCCCGGGCGGACGCGCAGCCGCAGGCGCTGGCGCGGCGTGTAGCGGGGCAGGTAGGCCATGGGCAGCGGGCGCGGCCCCACCAGGCTCATCTCGCCGCGCAGCACGTTGACGAGCTGCGGCAGCTCGTCCAGCGCGCTGGCGCGCAGGCGGCGGCCGAAGGGGGTGAGGCGCTCCGCATCCTCGCCCGGGCCGTCGCGCATGCTGCGGAACTTCAGCAGGGTGAAGGGCCGGCCATCGCGCCCCGCCCGCTCCTGGCGGAACAGCACCGGGCGGCCGAGCGACAGCCGCACCGCCAGCGCCACCCCCAGCAGCAGCGGCGAGAGCAGCAGCAGCAGCGCCGCCGAGAGCAGCACATCCCCGAGTCGCTTGCCGAAACGTTCATACACGGCGGGCTCCCACTCCGATCGAAAGCGCCAGACCCAGGGCGAACCAGACCATCCGGTTGCCGAGGTCGGTCGAGACCATCGCCGCCAGCGCCACCGGCAGCACCAGCGCGGCGATGCGCGCCACGCGCGCCGGCGCCACCTGGCGGCAGCGCAGCAGCAGCAGCAGACCGCCGCCGCCGAAGGCCAGCAGCCACAGCAGCAGGCCGGGCACGCCGCCCTCCGCCCAGGCTTCCAGCAGGTGGTTGTGCGGGTAGAGGCCGCGCCGCTCGCCATGCCCGGCGGCGGGGGTGAAGCCGCCCGTGCCCAGGCCCCAGGGCAGCGTCTCGGCCCCCCAGGCCAGCGCGGCGCGCCACAGGGCGGGGCGGGCGGAGCCTTCCAGGTCGCCCTGGGTCAGCCGCTCCAGCGTGCGCAGGCCGGACGCGGCGTCCTCGTCCAGCAGCAGCGTGGCCAGGGCGGCGGCGGCGCCGAGGGCGGCCAGCGCCAGGCAGCCCAGGGCGCGGCGCGGCGCCCCGGCCGACCAGCAGCGCAGCGCCGGGCCCAGCAGCAGCGCCAGCAGCAGCGCCGCCAGCGCCGTGCGCCCGCCCGGCAGCAGTGAGGCGGCCGCCAGCAGCGCCGTCAGCCCGCCCCAGAGCAGCCGCCCCGCCCAGCCGTGCGACTCGACCAGCCGCACGGCGGAAAGCCCGGCGGCGCAGGCGATGGCCAGCCCGGCGAGCTGGTACTGCACGCGCAGCATGTCGGGGCCGGCGGTGCCGGCCATGCCGCCCAGCACCACCTGCCCGGTGGCCAGCCCCACCGCCACCGACACCGCCACCAGCGGCCCGCTGGCCAGGGTGACGGCCACCGCCAGCCGCCGCGCCCCGGCATCGGCGCCCACCGCCAGCCCGGCCAGCAGCATCACCGGCGCCAGCAGCACCACCTCCGGCAGCTTGGCGGCCAGGATGGCGCGGCTGCCGCTCCAGCTTCCCGCCAGCACCAGCCACAGCCACAGCAGCGCCGCCCCCGCCAGCGGCGGCCCGAGCCCCGGATGCAGCCACCAGCGCCGCGTCAGCCCCAGCACCGCCAGCAGCGGCAGCAGCAGCGCGCCGGCCAGCAGCGTCAGGTCCACCGGCAGGGCGGCGCCGAGCGGGGTGGATTTCAGCGCGCCCGCCAGATGCAGGATGGCGGCGGCGGCGCCCGCCAAGCTGCCCAGCGCCGCGCTGTCGATGCGCGGCGCGCTCACCGCCTCCGCCGCCCCTCCCGGGGCGGGCCGCGCAGCAACACCAGGCAGGCGCCGAGGAAGGCGCAGGCGAGCGGCACCGCCACCGCCAGCATGGCCAGCAGCAGCGGCCGGTTGGGCAGCGAGGGCCGCAGCTCCACCGCCGGGCCGGAGACCAGACGCGCCGCCACCGCGCTGTCGGCGCCGATCACCAGCAGGGCGCGCTGGTGCTGCGCCAGCAGCTCGAACAGGGGGGTGCGCAGGTAGATGTCGCGCTCCTGCGCCAGCCGGGCCTCCAGCGTGGCGACGCGGCGGCGCACCAGCGCCATCAGCTCCTCGCGCACCCGCCGCTCGGCGAAGTCGTGCAGCCGCGCCAGCAGCTCCAGCGCCAGTTCGCGCCGCGCATGCGCCAGCTCCAGCGTCCAGGTGACGGAGGCGAGCGACTGGGTGACGGACAGGCTCCGTTCCAGCCAGCGCTGCGCGTCATCGGCGTCCGGCGGGCGGTCCAGCCCCAGCGCGGCGCGCAGCGGGGCGAGCGGGCCATCGGCGCGCGACTCGGCCAGCGCCTCCGCCAGCGGCGTCTCGCGCAGCAGCATGGCGGTGGCCTCGGGGCTGCGCAGCGCCGCGAGGTAGATGGCGAAATTGCCGCCCGGCCGCGTGTCCAGCAGATTGCCCGGCGCCAGGCTGTTGGCCGAGATCAGGGTGGAGACGGCGATGCCGGAGGTCTCGGCCGGCGCCACCACCGCCGCCGCCACATAGGCGCGCGGCCAGCCGAGGATTAGCGCGGCGCCCAGGCCCCAGCCCAGCAGCACCGCCAGCAGCAGCCAGCGCCAGAGGCGCCATACCCCTCTCAGAAGCTGGTCGAGCGGCATCGCGTCGGTGGCGGGCGGGCCACGGCCTCAGCCCAGCTCGATCTGCGTGGCCAGGCAGGTGATGGGCGCCAGGGCCCGCACGGCCAGCACCGGGCAGGGGCGCACCACGCCATAGGCGGGGCTCTCCCAGCCCTCTTCGAGGGTGATGTGCAGCGGCGCGTCGGTAGTCACCCGCAGCCGGTCCGGGCCTTCCACCCCGCCGGGGCGGAGCCGCCATGCGCCGGGCCCCAGCCGCCAGCGCAGCGTCAGCGCATGGAAGGGTCCGCTCACCGTGTCCAGCACCGTCCAGCTGCGCCCCTCGGCCCGGACCTGGCGGTGATGCCGGTTGCCCCGGCCGTCGCGCAGCGCCGCGCCGTCGGGCAGCGGGCGCAGGCGGGGCCAGCGGGCGAGCAGGAAGCGCGACAGGCGCGGCATCGGCTCCCGCCCGTCGAAGGTGATGGTGTTGTGCGCGGCGGCGGCGGGGAAATAGTCCAGCCACCATTCCTGGCCGGCGGGGGGGTTGTAGGCGCCGGTGCCGGCATCGGTCAGCACCGGGCGGTCGCCGTCCCACAGCTCGAAATGCAGCATGTCGGCCTGGCCGGGGCGGAAGCGCAGCGGGCCGGTGCGCAGCAGGGCGCGCGCCCCCGCCACCGCCCAGCCACGGCTGCCGGTGGCCACCCATTCGGCCGGGCGCAGCGCCGCCGGCAGCCCTTCCGGCAGGCCCAGCCAGCGGCAGCCCGGCTCCTCCGCGAAGCCGGCCGATTCGCCGGCGAACAGGCGCATCGCCCGCTCCACGCTGCCGCGCGCGTCGGCCACGCCGCCGGCCGAGAGATCGGCCAGGGCCGAGCCGTCCTGGTGGCCCAGGGCCGGCAGCGCGCCCTGGGCCGAGACCAGCCGCGCCAGCCAGCGCGCCGCCGCCGCCGCGCGGGCGGTGAAGGGCTCGGGCAGCGGCGGCGCGCCCTGGTGGCGGCGCAGCGCCTCCACCACCGAGAGCACGTCGAGCAGCAGCCGGTGATAGCCGGTGGAGAGCTGGGCGAAGCCGCCATCCGGCGCCACCAGCCGCGCCAGGGCGGCGACCAGCTCCTGGCCGGCACGGCGGGCCATGGCCGCGTCTCCCAGCAGCCAGCCGCAGGCGAGCAGCCCGGCGGGCTCGCTGATGCTGTGGTTGTTGTCCTGCGCCCGGGCATAGGCGCGGGTGGCCAGGATGCGGCGGGCATGCAGCGCCAGCAGGTCGCGCGCCGCCGGGCCGGGGCGGCGCAGCCCGGCCAGCATCAGCGCCAGGGCCAGATGCAGCACGCGCAGCGCCGCCTCCTGCCCGCAGGCCCAGTTCGGCCCGCGGAAGGGCGGGTTGGCGTCGGTCCAGGCGGCAAGGCGCGCCTCCAGCCGGGCGCGGTGGCCTTCCTCCGGCCACAGCCGCGCCGCCTGCACCAGCAGCGGCAGGCAGGCCAGGCGGTTCGCCTCCCAGACCGGGCGCACATCGCCCGGGTTGAACAGGTCCAGCGCCAGGGCCGGCCTGTCGGCGGCGAAAGGGCCATGGCAGACGGCGCCGGGCAGCGACTCCAGCGCGGCCCGCAGCCGGGCCTGCGCCTCCGGCGCCAGAATGGGCGGCGGCGGCAGCGCGGCGAAGCCCAGCAGGCCCACCGGCGGCGGCGGCGCGTCGCGCAGCGCCTGCTGCGGCAGCCCGGCGGCCTGCCGCAGCCGGTGCAACCCGTACTGCGCCAGGGCATGGGGCCCGAGGCGGCAGGCCACGTCCGCCAGCAGCCACATCCGCGACGGCTCAGGATTGCGCGCTTGGATCGCCATGAAGAAGCTGATAATCCAATCATCACTTTTTAGCGAGCATTTCGTGGCCCCGCCTGTTGCGGGAAAAAGGCCCTTCCGCATGCCGCCTTCCGGTGCGCCGTCTCGTCCTCTCCGCTGGCCGGCCCGCCTGACCCGCCTGACGCTGGCGGGCCTGCTGCTGCTGCCCTCCCCCGCCCCGGCCCAGCCCGGCCCGCCCGGCGGCCAGGTGCCGAGCCCGCTGCTCTCGCCCCCCGCGCTGCCCTCCACCCTGCCCGGCGGCATGCCGCTGCCCAGCCTGCCGCCCGCCTTGCAGCAGGACATCCTGCAACGCATCCTGGAGGCCTCGGGCGGGCGCGCCCCGGCGCCTCTCCCCGCCACGCCGCCACTGGCGTCCCCATCGGCCGCCCACCCGTCGGCCGCCCACCCGCCTCCCCCGCCGCCCCCGGCGGCGTCCGCCGAGCCGCTCTCGAACGCCGAGGCCTTCTTCGCCGCGCGGCTCGAGCAGCCGCTGCGGCAGTTCGGCTACGACACCTTCCGCGAGCTGGCCTCGGTGCCGCCCGCACAGGCGGCGCTCGGCACCCTGCCGGACGACTACATCCTGGGGCGGGACGACGAGATCCTCGTCTCCATCCGCGGCCGCACCCGGCAGAACCACGCGCTGCGCATCAGCCGCGACGGCACGCTGCTGCTGCCGGACCTGCCGCCTTTCACCGCCGCCGGCCTCAGCCTCGGCGCGCTGCGCGCCGAGATCGAGCAGCGCGTGGCGCGGGAGCTGGGCGGCTCGGAGGCCTTCGTCTCGGCCGGGCAGCTGCGGCAGATCGGCGTCTTCGTGGCGGGGGAGGTGGTGCGGCCGGGGCTCTACAGCCTGCCCGCCATGGCCTCGGCGCTGGAGGCGCTGGCCCTGGCCGGCGGCGTGAGGAAGACCGGCACGCTGCGCGCCATCCGCGCCGAGGGGCCGCGCGGCAGCCGCGTCATCGACCTCTACGCCGTGCTGGGCAGCGAGCCCGGCGCGCCCGACCTGGCGCTGCGCGAGGGGGAGCGGCTGGTGGTACCGCCGCTCGGCGCCGCCGTGGCCGTGGCCGGCGAGGTGACGCGGCCCGGCATCTACGAGCTGCCCGCCGGCGTCGCCGCCTTGCCGCTCGAGTCGCTGCTGCGGCTGGCCGGGCAGGCGCTGCGCCCGGCCGGCAACCGCTTCCTCCTCCAGGGCACGGATGCGCAGGGCCGCCGCGTCTTCTCCGAGGTGGGCGCCAATGCCCGGCTGCGGCGCGGCGACGCGCTGCTGGTGCAGCCGGGCACCGATGTGGCGGCGGGGCAGGTGCGGCTCTCCGGCCATGTGGCCACGCCGCTGCTGCGCGCCGCCGGCAGCGGCGGGCTGCGCGCCCTGCTCTCGGATCCGCGGCTGGTGAAGCCCGACCCCTATGTGCGGATGGGCCTGGTCTGGCGGGTGGACCCGGCGACGCGGGTGCGCCGCTTCATCCCCTTCGACCTCGGCCGCGTGCTGCAGCGCCAGGCCGACATGCCGCTGCGCGAGGCGGACGAGGTGATCCTGCTCTCGCAGGCGGAGGTGCTGTGGCTGGCCAGCCCGCCGGTGCAGCGCGCGCGGCGCGGCGAGGCGGCCGCCACGACGCCCGGCGCGCCGGACTGCCCCGCCCTGCTCGCCCTCGCCACCGCCGCCCGCGCCTCGCCCGCCCGCTTCGCCCATGCGCGGGGCGCGGGCTTCCCGGATTTCGGCGCGCCGCCCTGCCCGCAGGTCTTCCTCGACCACCCGGCGCTGCTGCCCTATCTGCTCGACCAGTCGGTGCTGATCGCCGGCGAGGCGCGGCTGCCCGGCCTCTACCCGGTCCTCGACGACACCGGGCTCGACCAGGTGCTGGGCGCCGCCGGCGGCGTGACGGACACGGTGGACCTCTCCGCCGTCGAGCTCTCGCGCGAGCCGCTGGAGCAGGCGGGCGCCATCCCGCTCAGCCGCGTGCTGCTCGACCTGCGCAGCGGCAACTTCGCCGCCGTGCGGCTCTCGCCGCGCGACGCCATCCGCCTGCCGCGCGGCTTCGGCGACCGCGACAGCGGCCCCGTCACCCTGGCGGGCGAGTTCGTGCGGCCCGGCATCTACGACATCCGCCGCGGCGAGCGCCTCTCGGAGCTGATGACGCGGGCGGGCGGGCTCTCGCCGCAGGCCTACCCCTATGGCACCGTCTTCACGCGCGAGAGCGTGCGGCAGCGGCAGCAGGAGGGCTTCGCCCGCACCGCGCGCGAGCTGGAGCAGAGCCTGATCCAGGTGGCGGCGGGGCAGGCCATGGCCGGCAGCAAGGCCGG
Source organism: Teichococcus aestuarii (assembly GCF_042651065.1). Lineage (NCBI taxonomy): Bacteria > Pseudomonadati > Pseudomonadota > Alphaproteobacteria > Acetobacterales > Roseomonadaceae > Roseomonas > Teichococcus aestuarii. Next base: position 29,843 of record NZ_JBHSCH010000017.1, on the reverse strand, counting down.
CGGCATGGATCTCGGCGGCGCCATCACGGCGGGGCGGGAGCTGGCCGGCGCGCTGCGCGAGGCGCGCGCCGCCGGGCGCATGGTGGTGGAGGCCAACCCCGTCATCCTCGCCGCGCGGCCGGAGCTGGACGTGCTGCTGGAGCCGGGCGACCTGATCATGGTGCCCAAGCGCCCGAACGAGGTGACGGTGGTGGGCGCCGTGCTGAACCCCGGCAGCCTGCAATTCTCCACCGGCTGGAAGGCGGCGGAATATGTGCGCGCCTCGGGCGGCACGCAGCGCTTCGCCGATGGCGGGCGCGCCTTCGTGGTGCTGCCGAACGGGCAGAGCGTGCCGGCCGGCCTCGGCGCCTGGCAGGCGGGCGGGCCGCCCATCCCGCCCGGCAGCCTCGTCGTCGTGCCGCAGGACCCGAGCCCCTACGAGACCTGGGGCTTCGTGCGCGACCTGACGCAGACGCTGGGGCAGATCTCCATCAGCGCCGCCGCCCTGGCGGTGATCTCCCGGCAGACGCGCTGAGGCGGCTCAGCCCCGGATGCTCAACCCGGGACGCTTAGCCCCGGACGCTCAACTCCGGACGCTCAGCCCCGGCTCCCGCCGGTGCCGCCGGTGGAGCCGGCGCCGGCCGGGCCACCCTGCAGGCCCGGCTCGCCGGGGCGGTAGGCGGGCTTCTGGTCGCGCGGGTCGGGCCGCGCGCCGGGGCGGCCGGGCGTGTGGTTGCCGGGCCGCTCATGGGCGGGCAGCCGCATCGGGTCGGGCTTCTCCTCGGGCATGGCGGGGCTCCTCCTGCTGGGTTCCGCCACAGCAACGCCGGCGGGGCGGGAAGGGCTGCGCGCCCCCCTTCCCCGGGGCGCCGCTTCGGGGCATGGCTGGGCGCCATGACCGAGACTCCCGACATCCTCCGCGCCGCCACGCCGGAGCAGCGCGACGCCTGCCTCGCCATCCGCGAGGCGGTGTTCGTGCAGGAACAGCAGGTCCCGCCCGAGATGGAGTGGGACGAGCACGACGCCACCGCCCTGCATTTCCTCGCCCTGCGGGAGGGCCGCCCGCTGGCCACGGCGCGGGTGGTGTTCCGGGAGGGCGGGCGCGTCGCCAAGATCGGCCGCGTGGCGGTGCGGGCCGAGGCGCGCGGCACCGGCCTCGGCGCCGCGCTGATGCGGGCGGTGGAGGCCGACCCGGCGCTGCGCCGGGTGGAACGCTGCGTGCTGGAGGCGCAGCTCCACGCCATCCCCTTCTACGAGCGGCTCGGCTACGCCGCCTCGGGCGAGGTGTTCCTCGACGCCGGCATCCCGCACCGCTTCATGGCGAAGGCGATGCCGCCCCGCTGAGGGCGGCCGCGCCTCAGGGAAGCTCCGCCTGCTCCCGCCCGGTGGTGATGCCCCGCCACAGCGCGGAGAAGGAGCGCGCATCGGCGGCGGGGCGGCGGGCGAAGATGCGCGCCGCGCCCGGCCGCCCCGCGGCATCCACCGGCACGCTGATGCCCCAGAAGCCGAGCAGGCTCTCGCCCCGCGCGCCGTAGCGCGTGTCGGCGCCCTCCACCACGGCGGCGCCTTCCGCATCGCGCACCCGCCAGGCGACATGCCCCATGGCGAACCACTCCAGCAGCCGCCCCTCCCGCGTGGCGGCCACCGCGTCGATGCGCGGGTCGCGCTGGCGCGGCACCTCGGTCCAGGCGATCGGGCGCGGCGCCAGCATGCTGTGGAAGCCGATGCGGATGCTCTCCGGCGTCTCCGCCACCACCCGGCGGTACCAGGGCTGGAACAGCAGCGGGTAGGCGGTGACATCGGTGGCGGCGATGCCCTGCGCCGCGAGCTGGGCGCGCGCCGCCTCGCGCGTGCGGGCATCGAGGCTCCAGGCGTGCAGCGTGTAGGCGGCGACGAAGAACAGCGCGAGGGCCGAGGCCACCACGCCCCGCCCCGCCCGGCGCGACAGCCCCGCCACCAGCGCCGCCGCCAGCAGCGGCAGGCTGTAGACGGGGTCGATGATCGGCATGGCGTTGATGGCGAAGCGGTGGTCCGAGAAGGGTGCCAGCAGCTGCGTGCCATAGCTGGTGAACAGGTCGATCAGCGGGTGCGTCACCAGCACCAGCACGGAGAGCCAGATCCAGGCGCGCAGCCGGTCCGGGTCGGGCGGGGCGGCGCCGCGCCGGCGCGCCTCCCATTTCGCCAAGCCGAGGCCGATCAGCGGCCCCACCACCGGCCCGAAGAAGATGGAATGCGTCAGCCCCCGGTGGTGGCGCCAGGTGGCGAAGCCGTCCGACACCCAGCCCACCACCACGTCGAGGTCGGGCACCGTGCCCAGGGCGGCGCCCGCCAGCACCACGCGCCGGCCCAGGCCGCGCCGGAATCCGGCCGCCGCCACCGCCGCGCCGAAGAGAGCCTGAGTCACGCTGTCCATGCCGGTCCTGTCATTCCTGCCGCGATCACGCTGCCGAATGTGGTGCGCCAAAGCGCGCTGTGCAGTGCGGCGGTGCGTTGACGCCCCCTCGGCACAGGCATAGCGTTTCGTCTCCGGCGATTTGGAGGAAACGGAATTACAATGCCGAACAAGGTCAAGGATGCCTGGGCGCAGGGCCGCGCCGTGGTCAATGGCTGGCTGGCCATCCCGAATGGCTACAGCGCCGAGGTCATGGCGCAGGCCGGCTTCGACAGCCTGACCGTCGACATGCAGCACGGCGTGCAGGACTACCTCTCCGCCGTCAGCTGCTTCCAGGGCATGCAGCCGCATGGCGTGACGCCGATGGTGCGCGTGCCGTGGAACGAGCCGGGCATCATCGGCAAGGTGCTCGATGCCGGCGCCATGGGCGTCATCTGCCCGATGGTGAACACCGCCGAGCAGGCGCAGCAGCTCGTCTCCTCCTGCCGCTACCCGCCCGAGGGCACCCGCTCCTTCGGGCCGATCCGCGCCGGCATCTATGGCGAGGCCGGCAGCTACTTCGAGACCGCCAACCGCGACATCGCCGTCATCCCGATGATCGAGACCAAGCAGGCGCTCGACAACCTGGAGGCCATCCTCGACGTGCCGGGGATCGACGGCATCTATGTCGGCCCCTCCGATCTCGGCCTCTCGCTCGGCATGGCGCCGAAGCTGGACCGCGACGAGCCGGAGATCATGAAGATCTACGAGCGGCTGCTGAACGAGTGCGGCAAGCGCAACATCGCCGTCGGCCTGCACAACGCCACCGGCGCCTACGCCAAGAAGATGATCGGCATGGGCTTCAAGCTCACCACCATCCTCAACGACAGCGGGCTGATGCTGCAGGGCGCCAAGACGCAGATCGCGGCGGCGCGCGGCTGAACTGGAAAGGCCGGGGGAAGGAATTCCCCCGGCCTCCCATCTTCTTCCTGCCGGTTCAGGCGGCGGCGGCGAGCGGCCTCGGCAGCTTCGCGATCAGCGCCTTCAGCATGTCCATCTCCGCCGCGTCCAGGTCGGTCAGCGGCGCGCGCACCGGGCCGGCCGGGCGGCCCACCGCGGCGCAGCCCGCCTTCACGATGGAGACCGCATAGCCCTTCCGGCGGTTGCGGATGGCGATGTAGGGCAGCACGAACTCCCGCAGGCCCTGATAGACCGTGGCCGCATCCTTCGCCCGCACCGCCTTGTAGAAGGCATTGGCGAACTCCGGCACGAAGTTGAAGATGGCCGAGGAATAGGTCGTCACGCCCATCTCCAGATAGGGCAGGGCGAAGGTCTCGGCGGTGGGCAGGCCGCCCACATAGGTCAGCCGGTCGCCCATCCTGGCGTAGATGCGCGTCATCAGCTCGATGTCGCCCACGCCATCCTTGAAGCCGACGAGGTTCGGGCAGCGCTCGCAAAGCCCGGCCAGCGTGTCCTCGTTCAGGATGGCGTTGTCGCGGTTGTAGACGATGACGCCGAGCCGGGTGCTCTTGCACACCGCCTCGATATGCGCGGCAAGGCCCGCCTGCTCCGAGTTCACCAGGTAGTTCGGCAGCAGCAGCAGCCCGTCGGCGCCCGCCGCCTCGGCCGATTGCGCCAGCTCCTTCGCGATCGGCGTCGCCATGCCGGCCGCCGCGATCACCGGCACCTTGCCGCCCACCTCCTCCACCGCGTCCTTCACCACCACGGCGATCTCGGCGGGGGAGAGGTTGAAGAACTCGCCCGTGCCGCCGGCGGCGAACAGCCCGGCGGGGCCGTGGCCCAGCATCCAGCCCACATGCTCGCGGTAGGGCGCGGCGTCGTAGCTGAAATCCGCCCTGAAGTGGGTGACGGGGAAGGACAGCAGGCCGCTGCCGATCTGCTGCGCCATCTCGGCGGGGGTCATGCGGGCCATGCGCGGCTCCTCCGGCTGTTTGTCAGGTCATCATACGTCCTATGCCTGTCCGCGCAACCATCCTTGTTCACCCCGGCCCGGGGAGGTCCCAGAGCCGGGCGGCGCCGAACACGCCGGAGGAATCGCCATGCCGCGCCGGCCGCAGCCGGCATTGCGCCACGTCGCCGAACACATGCGCCGCCATCAGCCGCGGCACCGTCTCGTAGAGGGTGGCGAGGTTGGAGAGGCCGCCGCCCAGCACCACCACATCCGGGTCGATCAGGTTGGTCACCGCCGCCAGGGCGCGGGCGAGGCGGCCGGCGTGCCGCTCCAGCGCGGCTCGTGCCGCCGCATCCCCGGCCGCAGCGGCGGCCTCGATGCCGCCGGCATCGCGCTGGCCCTCCCCCTTCCAGTCGGCCGCCAGGGCGGGGCCGCAGAGCAGCGTCTCCAGGCAGCCGCGCTGGCCGCACCAGCAGGCGGGGCCGGGGTGCTCCCCAGGCGCCGCCCAGGGCAGGGGGGTATGGCCCCATTCGCCGGCCACCCGGTTCAGCCCCTCGATCAGCCGCCCCTCCACCACCAGACCGCCGCCCACGCCGGTGCCCAGGATGACGGCGAACACCACCCCGAAGCCGGCGCCCGCGCCATCCGCCGCCTCGCTCAGCGCCAGGCAGTTGGCGTCGTTGGAAAGGCGCACCGGGCGGCCCAGCGCCGCCGCCAGGTCGCGGTCCAGCGGCCGGCCGTTCAGGCAGCGGGTGTTGGCGTTGCGCACCAGCCCGGTGGCCGGGCTGAGGCTGCCAGGGATGCCGACACCGACACTGGCGCCGCCCTCCTCGCCCAGTTCCGCCTCCGCCGCCGCCACCAGCCCGGCCAGCAGGCCGAGGATGCCGTCGTAATCCTGCGGCGTGGCGGCGCGTCGGCGCAGCCGCACCGCGCCCGCCGGGTCGAGCGCCACGATCTCGGTCTTGGTGCCGCCCAGGTCGATGCCGATACGGAATTTCATCGCCGCAGGATGCAGCCCCGGCACGCCGCGGCCAAGAGGCGGCGGCGCTGCTGGACCACCCGGCCGGGCCGGGCTATCCCCGCCGCTCCGCCAGCAGCCTCCGGACCGCGCCATGCCCTTCACGCTCTACCCCGCCATCGACCTCAAGGCCGGCCAGGTGGTGCGCCTGAAGCGCGGCGACATGGCACAGGCCACCATCTACGGCGACCCCGCCACCCAGGCCGCCGCCTTCGACAAGGCCGGCTTCGGCTGGCTGCACGTGGTGGACCTCGACGGCGCCTTCGCCGGCCGCCCGGCCAATGCCGCGGCGGTGGACGCCATCCTGGCCGCCACCACCCGCCCTGTTCAGCTCGGCGGCGGCATCCGCGACATGGCGACGGTGGAGGCCTGGCTGAAGCGCGGCATCGCCCGGATCATCCTCGGCTCGGCGGCGGTGAAGGACCCGGATTTCGCCCGCGCCGCCTGCCGCGCCTTCCCCGGCCAGGTGGCCGTGGGCATCGACGCGAAGGACGGCATGGTGGCGACCGAGGGCTGGGCCGAGGTGAGCAGCGTCTCCGCCCTCGACCTCGCCCTGGCCTTCGAGGATGCCGGCGCCGCCGCCATCATCCACACCGACATCGAGCGGGACGGCATGCTGGGCGGCGTGAACGTGGAGGCCACGGCGGCGCTGGCGGCGCGGCTGTCCACGCCGGTCGTCGCGTCGGGCGGCGTGGCGGGGGTGGAGGACATCCTGGCGCTGCGCGCCGCCGGCGGGGTGGCCGGCACCATCATCGGCCGCGCCCTCTACGATGGGCGGATCACGCCCGAGGCCGCCATCGCCGCCGCGCGGGGCTGAGGCCGCTCAGCCCGGAAGGGGGGCGGGCACCGCCTCCGCCAGCCGGCGCAGCGTCTCCCGCTCCGCCGGGAGCAGGAGGGCCTTGTCGGCCCGCGCCAGGGCCTCCCGCGCGTGCCGGGCGGCCATGGGGGCGAGGCGCCCATGGCCGGCGCCGGCCAGCATGGCCAGGGTCCGCTGTAGCCGCATCCCCACCTCCAGCACGCCCGCGCCGTCGCGCGCCAGCGGGCGGAAGAAATCGTCGAACATCTCCTCGGCCTGCAAGCCGGGCAGGTGCAGGTTGCGGTAGCGGCATTCCTCCGCGGGCGGGCGGTCCATCGCCACCGCCCATTCCGCCAGCAGCCGGCCGCCGGCATTGATGACGCTGATCGCCGTGCCGGGGTCGTTCACCGCCGGCGACAGGGCGCGCGAGCCGATCTCGGACAGCACGATCAGCCCGAAGCGCGGGTCCTGGTCGTAGGAGCGCTCCTCGGCCAGGGTGAAGGCGCCGCGCAGGCGCTCCGCCATCGCGTCGTCGAAGGGCCCGTCGAGCCACAGCAGCGGCCGGCCGGGATGCACATAGGCGCCGGGCCGCACCGCCACATGCGCCGCACCGCCCGCCTCCTCTGCCAGTTCGGAGAGCAGCCCGGTGTCGATGTACTGCACATAGCCCCGCCCTTCCGGCTCCACGGCGCGGGCGGCGGGCGGCACCATGACCGGCGGCAGGCCGCCCAGATGCGGCAGGCGCGCCGCCTCGCGCAGCGCCTCGCGCGCCGCCGTCTCGATGCGGTGGGTGGTCTCCCCCACCCGGCCGAGGCGGGAGAGGTGCTCCATCCAGCGCACCAGCGTCACCACGATCCAGACGATCACCAGCACCGTCACGGCGAAGAGGATGACGCGCCCGCTCTCGCCATACAGCCCGGTGCTGAGCGCGACGATGCCCACCACCGCGTAGAGGAAGCTGCCGAGGAAGGTGGAGATGGCGTTCTGCGCCGTCCGGTCCTCGATCAGCAGGCGGGTGGCGCGCGGCGTGGCGTTGCTGGTGGCGGCCGAGAAGGCCGAGACCATGGTGGTGAGGGAGAAGGTCGTCACCGCCAGCATGCTGCTGGCCAGGATGCCGAGGATGTTGTCCACCGCCTCGGCGCCGATGGTGGCGGTGATCTCGTAGGGGATGAAGGGCGCCGCCACGGCGGAGAACAGCGCCGTCACCACCGCCAGCAGGGCGAAGAAGGCGGCGCGGAACCAGAGCTTCCGTGTCAGCCTGCGCAGCAGCCAGCGCCAGCGGCTCATGCCCGTCCCTCCTGCCATGCTGCCGCCAGGAACCCGGCGGAAGCGGAGGAGTTGCGCCGGGCCGGCCTGGCCCGGCGCGCTCCCATCCTCAGGCCGGGACGCGGGCGCCGCGCACGGCTTCCGACAGCTCGCGCACCTGGTCGAGCACCTTGCGCACCGTGTCGGGGCGGGCGCGGCCCTTGTCGTCGAGCGACTTCGCCAGCGTGTCGATCAGTGCCGAGGCCACCACCGCGCCATCGGCGATCTGCACCGCCTCCGCCGCCTGCTGCGGCGTGCGGACGCCGAAGCCGATGGCGATGGGCAGGTCGGTGTGCCGCCGCACGCGCGGGATGGCCTCCGCCAGCACGTCGCGCGAGGCGCTGCGCGTGCCGGTGATGCCGGCGATGGCGACGTAGTAGATGAAGCCGCTGGTGCCGGCGAGCACCTTGGGCAGCCGCGCATCGTCCGTGGTGGGGGCGATGAGGCGGATCAGGTCCAGCCCCTCGGTGGCGGCGTGCGGGGCCAGCGCGTCCGCCTCCTCGGGCGGCATGTCCACCACGATCAGGCCATCGACGCCGGAGGCGCCGGCATCGCGGCAGAAGCGCTCCTCCCCATAGGAGAGGATGGGGTTGAGGTAGCCCATCAGCACGATCGGCGTCTCGTCATCCTCGCGCCGGAAGTCCCGCACCATGGCGAGCGCGCCGGCCAGCGTGCCGCCGGCCTTCAGCGCCCGCTGGCCGGCCAGCTGCACGGTGGGGCCGTCGGCCATCGGGTCGGTGAAGGGGACGCCGAGCTCGATCAGGTCCGCCCCGGCGCCGGGCAGGCAGCGCAGCAGCGCCATGCTGGTGGCCGGGTCCGGGTCGTAGGCCTCGATGAAGGGCATCAGGGCGCCGCGCCCCTCCGCCTTGAGCTGCGCGAAGCGGGCGGCGATGCGGCTCACAGCGTCACTCCCATGTGCTTCGCGACGGTGAAGATGTCCTTGTCGCCCCGGCCGGAGAGGTTGAGGACAATGATCTTATCCTTGTCCATCGTCGGCGCCAGCTTCATCACATGCGCCAGGCCATGGGCGGATTCGAGGGCGGGGATGATCCCCTCCAGCTTCGAGCAGAGCTGGAACGCCTCCAGCGCCTCGTCATCGGTGACGCTGACATAGGTGGCGCGGCCGATCTCGTGCAGCCAGGAATGCTCCGGCCCGATGCCGGGATAGTCCAGCCCCGCCGAGATCGAGTGCGCCTCGGTGATCTGGCCGTGATTGTCCTGCAGCAGGTAGGTCTTGTTGCCGTGCAGCACGCCCGGGCGCCCGCCGGCGATGGCCGCCGCGTGCTCGCCGCTCTCGAGGCCACGCCCCGCCGCCTCGACGCCGTAGATCGCCACGCCCTCATCGTCGAGGAAGGGGTGGAACAGCCCCATGGCGGAGGAGCCGCCGCCCACCGCGCAGACCAGCGCGTCCGGCAGCCGCCCTTCGGCGGCCAGGATCTGCTGGCGCGTCTCCTCGCCGATCACGCACTGGAAGTCCCGCACCATCTGCGGGAAGGGCGCGGGGCCGGCGACGGTGCCGATGCAGTAGTAGGTGTCCGACACATTGGCCACCCAGTCGCGCAGCCCCTCGTTCATCGCGTCCTTCAGCGTGCCGGCGCCGGAGGTGACGGGCACCACCTCGGCCCCCAGCAGCTTCATGCGGAACACGTTGGGCTGCTGCCGCTCCACGTCGGTCGCGCCCATGTAGACGACGCATTTCAGCCCGAACAGCGCGCAGGCCGTGGCGGTGGCCACGCCATGCTGCCCGGCGCCCGTCTCGGCGATGATGCGCGGCTTGCCCATCCGCTTGGCCAGCATGATCTGGCCCAGCACGGCGTTGATCTTGTGCGCGCCGGTGTGGTTCAGCTCCTCGCGCTTGAAGTACACCTTCGCGCCGCCGAGGTGCTCGGTCAGCCGCTCGCACAGCCAGAGCGGGCTGGGCCGGCCCACATAGTCCTTCAGCAAGCGACGCCACTCCGCCATGAAGGCCGGGTCGTTGCGGGCCTCGTTATAGGCCTGCTCGACCTCCTGGATGACGGGCATCAGCGTCTCGGCGACATAACGGCCGCCGAACTGACCGAAGCGACCGCGCCCATCCGGGCCCTGACGCAGAGAATTTGGCAGAGGCTTGTTCACTCATCCCTCCAGGCCGCGCATCGTCACGCGTGCGCTGTCATATGGGGCCAGGGCGGACCGCGCCACCCTGGGGCCGGCTCATAGTTTTAAACGAAGCGACGGCCGGGGGAATGAATTCCCCCGGGCCCCCTTCTTTTTTCTGGCCGTCAGGCGCCGTGGGCAGCGGCGACGAAGGCCGAGACCAGCACCGGGTCCTTCACGCCGCGCATCCGCTCCACGCCGGAGGAGACATCCACCGCCGGCGCGCCGGTGGCGCGGATGGCGGCGGCCACGTTCACCGGCGTCAGCCCGCCGGCCAGCATCCAGGGGCGCGGGATCTCCCGGCCGGCCAGCAGGGACCAGTCGAAGCTCACCGCGTTGCCGCCGGGCAGCTCGGCGCCGCGCGGCGGCTTGGCATCCAGCAGGAAGCGGTCCACCGCCGGCGCGTATTCGGCCAGCAGGGCGAGATCCTCCTCCCCGGCGATGCCGAGCGCCTTCATCACCGGCAGGCCGAAGCGCGCGCGGATGGCGGCGCAGCGCTCCGGGCTCTCCATGCCGTGCAGCTGCAGCAGGCCGAGCGGCGCCTCGGCCAGCACCGCCTCGATCAGCGCGTCCTCGGCATCGACCAGCAGGCCGACATTCACCGGGCGCCGCCCGGTGCCGCCGCGCGCCGCCAGCGCCGCCGCCTGCTCCGGCGGGACGGCGCGCGGCGAGGGCGGGTAGAAGACGAAGCCCACCCACTCCGCCCCGGCATGGCAGGCGGCGTCATAGGCCGCGGCGTCGTTGATGCCGCAGATCTTCACCTGGGGGATGGGGAGCAGGGCCGGCATCAGCGTGGCAGGCTGGCCGCGATGGCGGCCGCCGCCGCGCCCGGATCCGGCGCGCCGGTGATGGGCCGGCCGACCACCAGCCAATCCGCCCCCAGCGCCGCTGTCTCCTCCGGCGTGGCGATGCGCGCTTGGTCGCCCGCCGCGCTGCCGGCCGGGCGGATGCCCGGCACCACCAGCAGCGGCGCGTCGCCGAAGGCATCGCGCAGGCGGCTCACCTCCTGCGGGCTGCACACCAGCCCGTCGGCGCCGGCCTCCAGCGCCAGGCGCGCCAGCCGCAGCACCTGCTGCGCCGGGCCGCCGGAGACGCCCGTCTCGGCCAGCGCCGCGGCGGTGAAGCTGGTCAGCACCGTGACGGCCAGGATGGCCGGGCGCGCCTCGCCCAGCGCATCCTCGGCGGCGCGGCGCGCGGCCTCGATCATCGCCGCCCCGCCGCCGCCATGCAGCGTCAGCATCGCCGGCGCCGCGGCGCGGTCGGCGCAGACGGAGCGCACGGCGCCGGCCACGGTGTTCGGGATGTCGTGGAACTTCAGGTCGAGGAAGACGGGCCGGTGCCGGGCGATGCGCCCCACCACCCCCGGCCCGGCGGCGCAGAACAGCTCCAGCCCCACCTTCACCAGCCCGACATGCGGCGCCACCGCCTGGGCCCAGCCCTCGGCCCGCGCCGCGTCCGGCGTGTCCAGCGCGGCGATCAGGCCGGCCGCGTTCGGCTTCCGCAGCATCGTCAGCGGGCGGCCACGGCTGTCGAGGAGGCAGGCGCGGGCAGGGTGGCCTCGAGGCCGGGCACGGCGCCCTTGGCCTCCTGCTGGCCACGCAGCTCGGCCAGCTCGGCCTCCAGCAGCTGGGCGGCGCGCTGCATCCTGCGGGCGCGGCGGCGGTAGCGCAGCGCGCCGCCCCAGGCCACCAGCGCGCCGAGCAGGAAGAACAGCGCGGCGGCGCCCAGCATGGCGCCCGCCAGCGGCACCTCCCAGCGCAGGTCGAAGGGCCAGAGCTGCAGCGACACCGGGTCGGTGTTGGAGATGGTGAACAGGACCAGCAGCAGCAGCAGCAGCGCGGTCAGCAGGAAGCCGAGGATTTTCATGAAGGGGTCACCGTACCGCGGGGGCTGCGCTTCGGGGCCTGCAGGGGGCCGCCATTGACACGCTCCCGCAGCTCCTTGCCAGGCTTGAAATAGGGGACGGACTTGCCGGACACTTCAACCGCTTCCCCGGTGCGGGGGTTGCGGCCGGTGCGCGGGTCGCGCTGCTTGGCGGAGAAGGCGCCGAAGCCGCGCAGCTCGACGCGGTCGCCACGCGCCAGGGCGTTGGTGATCTCGTCGAAGATGGTGCCGACGATCAGCTCGACATCGGGCTGGCGCAGATGCGGGTTGGCCGCGGCCAATTGCGCGATCAGTTCGGATTTGGTCATGGCGCCCCTGTTTCCTGCCGCCGGGTTTCCTGCCGCCGGCCGCGGCCCCTGCCGGGCTGCGCGCCCGTTCCCCCGCCCCTGGCTGCGCCAGCGCCGGTCATCGCGGAAGCTGCCAAACGGCCCGGACGCCGTCAATCGCGCCCCATTCCGAGGCGATGCCCCGCACCAGCGCCCGCAGCGAGAAGCCGAGCGCCCGCTCGGCCGGGCCGCGCGGGTCGAGGTCGCGCACCGGCAGGCCGGCTGGCAGCTTCGCCTCGGCCTCCAGCCAGGCGCGCGCCTCCGGCTCGCCGCCGATGGCGTCCACCAGCTTCAGCGCCAGCGCCTGCCGGCCGGTGTAGACGCGGCCATCGGCCAGGCGCGCCACCTCCTCCGCCGGCAGGGCGCGCCCCGCCGCCACCAGGGCCACGAACTGCGCGTGCATGTCCCGCAGCACCGCCTCCAGCGCGGCGCGGCCCTCGGGGCTGAGCGGGCGGAACGGGTTGGGCTCGCCCTTCAGCGGGCCGGAGGTGAGCATCTCGGCGCGGATGCCGAGGGTGCGCATCAGCTCGCCCACGTCGAAGGATTGCAGGATGACGCCGATCGAGCCGGTGAGGGTGGACTCGCGGGCGAAGACGCGCTGCGCCGGCATGGCGATCATGTAGCCGGCCGAGGCGGCGGTGCCGCGCATCACCGCCACCAGCGGCTTGCCGGAGTCGCGGAAGCGGAGCAGCGCCGCGTGCAGCCCCTCCCCCCCCGCCACTGTGCCGCCGGGGCTGTCGATCGACAGGATCATGCCGCGCACCGCCGGGTCCTTCGCCGCCCGGGCGATGGCCTCGGTCATCTTGCGGTCGTCGGTGATGGTGCCCTCGACCGAGAGGCGCAGCACATGGCCCCGCAGCCCGCCCACGCCGCCTTCCAGGCCGGGCGCGAAGGCGGCGAACAGCGCCGCCAGCACCGCCAGCACGGCGAGCACCCGCCACAGCGCCAGGCGGCGCTTCAGGCGGCGGCGGTCCACCAGCAGGTCGTGTTCGAGGGAGGCGCTCATGCTGCCGGCATCAATGCCGGGGCGCGGGGCGGCGGGTCAAGCATGGGAGCGACCGCCCGGGGCCGGGGCGGCGGATTTCCCGCCGCCCCGCGCCTCCGGCCGGCCTCAGACGGCGTGCACCTGCGCCTCGCGCTCCCAGAAGCGGAGCTGGCGGCAGGCGGCGAGGAAGGCCTTGGCGTCCGCCGCCCCGCCGAGGGGGAGGAAGCCGGCATCCGGCTCGTCCAGCCCCGCCTTGCGGAACAGCGCCTGCGCCGCCGGGGCATGGCCGATGAACTTGGCGTGGGCGTAGGCGTCGTTGACGAAATCCTTCGCCGTCGCCTCCTTCGCCAGCAGCGCCGCGCCTGCCTCCGAGGGGATCACCGCCACCGCGTCGTAGAGCACGGAGGGGCCGCCATTGACCTTCTGCTTGGCCGGCACCGTCGTGCCGTCGCTCAGCGTGACGCCGCCGACGCGCGGCGCCACCAGCTCGACCAGCGCGCCCTCCGCCTCGGCGGCCGCCTGCAGCGCCTGGAGCAGCGCGGCGTCCGTGCCGTCCGTCACCAGCACGCCGAGCTTGCGGCCCTTGAAGTCCTTCGGGCCGTTGCGGAGGATGCTGAGCGCCGGGGAGGGCGGCAGGTCGGCCACCACCGGGCGGGCCGGCTCGGCGGCGGGCGGCATGTCGCCCAGGCCCAGCCCCTCGGCCACGCCCCATGCCAGCGCCTCGTCCACGTTGCGCAGGTGGGAGACCATGCGGGCGCGGATGGACAGCGTCTCCACCTTGCTCAGCTCGAAGACGAAGGCATCCTTGATGTGCGTCCGCTCGACCGGGGTCTGGCTGACGTAGAACTGCCGCGCCTGGCTGTAGTGGTCGGCGAACAGCTCGGGGCGGATGCGCAGCTTCGCGCCGCTCTCCTGCGCCGGATGGGTGCGGAAGCCCCGCTCGCGCGATTCACGCGGGCCGCCCGCGGCGCCGCCCCAGGAATTCGGCTCGTAGTTCACCCGACCCTTCGGGTTGCGCATGGCCATGTGGCCATCCTGCTGGAAGTTCCGCACCGGCACCTTCGGCGCGTTGATCGGGATGTGGGTGAAGTTCGGCCCGCCCAGGCGCTTCAGCTGCGTGTCCAGGTAGGAGAAGTTGCGGCCCTGCAGCAGCGGGTCGTTGGTGAAGTCGATGCCGGGGACGATGTTCTGGGTGCAGAAGGCCACCTGCTCCGTCTCGGCGAAGAAATTGTCCACCATCCGGTCCAGCACCATCCGGCCGACGATGCGCACCGGCACCAGCTCCTCCGGGATGATCTTGGTGGCGTCCAGCACGTCGAAGGGGAATTTCTCGGCGAAATCCTCGTCGAACACCTGCAGGCCCAGCTCCCATTCCGGGAAGTCGCCGGACTGGATGGCGTCCCACAGGTCGCGGCGGTGGAAGTCGGGGTCGGCGCCGTTCAGCTTCACCGCCTCGTTCCACACCACGGATTGCAGGCCGAGCTTCGGCTTCCAGTGGAACTTCACGAAGCTGGCGCGGCCCTCGGCGTTGACCAGCCGGAAGGTGTGGACGCCGAACCCCTCCATGAAGCGCAGGCTGCGCGGGATGGTGCGGTCCGACATGATCCAGAGCGCCATGTGCATGGCCTCCGGGCTCAGCGAGATGAAGTCCCAGAAATTGTCGTGCGCCGTCTGCGCCTGCGGGAAGCCGCGGTCCGGCTCCTGCTTGGCGGCGTGGATCAGGTCCGGGAACTTGATGGCGTCCTGGATGAAGAAGACCGGGATGTTGTTGCCGACGAGGTCCCAGTTGCCCTCCTGCGTGTAGAACTTCACCGCGAAGCCGCGCACGTCCCGCGCCAGGTCCGGCGAGCCCTTGTTGCCGGCGACGGTGGAGAAGCGCAGGAACACCGGCGTCCTCTCGCCCTTGCGCTGGAACAGGTCGGCATGGGTCAGCTCGGCGAGCGATTCATAGGGCTCGAAGAAGCCATGCGCGCCGACGCCGCGGGCATGCACCACCCGCTCCGGGATCCGCTCATGGTCGAAGTGGAACATCTTCTCCCGGAAGTGGAAATCCTCCAGCAGCGCCGGGCCGCGCGGGCCGACGCGCAGCGTGTTCTGGTCGTCGGCGACGGGGATGCCTTGCTGGGTGGTCAGCACCGGCACCTCGCCGCCCGCGAGCTGGTGGGTCTCGCCGCCCGCCCCGCGATGGATCTCGGCATCGGCGATGGTGGCGGGTTGCAGCGCGTCGCCGCGCAGCGTGTCGTTGCTCATGGCAGGTCTCCCTTGGGCCTTGCCGCCGCCAGGGAACCCGCAGGAGGGAGCGGGCGCGGCAGCACTCGCGGGGGAGAACGCGGCCTAGCCCCAGTCGTTGAGGCGTGAGGCCAGCCATCGGTGCGGAAAAGTCGCCGGGCCCCGAAACGCGGACGCCCCGGGTGGAGGGTCCACCCGGGGCGCCGCGCAACCCGCCCGGCACGAGGCCGGGCGCGCTGGTCTGAGGATCAGTCCTCGGAGGCCATCTGGTTGCGGCGGCGGATGGCCGCGCCCAGGATGTCGCCCAGCGAGGCGCCGGAGTCGGCGGTGCCGTACTCCTTCATCGCCTCGCGCTCCTCCTCCACTTCCTTGCCCTTGATGGTCAGGGCCAGGCGGCGGGCGGCGCGGTCCACGGCGGTCACCTTCGCATCGACCTTCTCGCCGATGGCGAACTTGTCGGGGCGCTGGTCGCCACGGTCACGGGCCAGCTCGGCGCGGCGGATGAAGCCGGTCAGCACCTCGTCCACGCGGACCTCGATGCCGTTCTGCTCGACCTTCGTCACCACGCAGGTGACGACGTCGCCCTTGCGGACGCGGTCCAGCACCTCGGCGGCCGGGTCGGCCTGGAGCTGCTTGATGCCGAGCGAGATGCGCTCCTTCTCGACGTCAACGTCCAGCACCTTGGCCTTGACGATGTCGCCCTTCTTGTAGGCGGCCATCGCCTGCTCGCCCGGGATCTCCCAGGAGAGGTCGGACATGTGGACCATGCCGTCGATCTCGGGCGCCAGGCCCACGAACAGACCGAACTCGGTGATGTTGCGGATCTCGCCCTCGACCATCGAGCCGGGGCCATGGCTCTCCAGGAACAGCTCCCAGGGGTTGCCCTGGGCCTGCTTCAGGCCGAGCGAGATGCGGCGCTTCGGCTCGTCCACGTCCAGGATCATCACGTCGACTTCCTGCGAAGTGGCGACGATCTTGCCCGGGTGGACGTTCTTCTTGGTCCAGCTCATCTCGGAGACGTGGACCAGGCCCTCGACGCCCGGCTCCAGCTCCACAAAGGCGCCGTAGTCGGTGATGTTGGTCACGCGGCCCGAGAACTTGGCGCCCACCGGGTACTTGATGGACACGCCCTCCCACGGGTCGGACATCAGCTGCTTCATGCCGAGGCTGATACGCTGCGTCTCGGAGTTGAAGCGGATGACCTGCACGCGGACCTGCTGACCGATGGTCAGGGCCTCGGAGGGGTGGTTGATGCGGCGCCAGGCGATGTCGGTGACATGCAGCAGGCCGTCCACGCCGCCGAGGTCGACGAACGCACCGTAGTCGGTGATGTTCTTGACCACGCCGTCGAGGATCATGCCCTCCTTCAGGCCCTGGATCAGCTCCGAGCGCTGCTCGGCGCGCGTCTCTTCCAGAACAGCGCGGCGCGAGACCACGATGTTGCCGCGGGCGCGGTCCATCTTCAGGATCTGGAAGGGCTGCGGCGAGCCCATCAGGGGACCCACGTCGCGCACCGGGCGGATATCGACCTGGGAGCCGGGCAGGAAGGCCACGGCGCCGCCGAGGTCGACGGTGAAGCCACCCTTCACGCGGCCGAAGATGACGCCGTTGACGCGCTGCTGCGCGTTGAACGCCTTCTCCAGGTTGGTCCAGGCCTCCTCGCGGCGGGCCTTCTCGCGCGAGAGCACGACGGAGCCGTCACGGTCCTCGTAGCGCTCGACGAACAGCTCGATCACGTCGCCGGGCTGCACCTCGGCCCGCTGCCCCTGGGGGGCGAATTCCTTGAGGGGCACGCGCCCCTCGGACTTCAGCCCGACATCCACGACCGCGAAGTCATCGTCCACCCGGATCACCTTGCCGGTGACGACGGAGCCGGCGAAGCCGGTATCGGCGCCCAGGGTCTCGTCCAGCAGGGCGGCGAAGTCTTCGGTCATGGACGGGCTGTTGGCATTAGCCATGAAGCAGAGTGTTCCTGATCCGCCCCGGCGGCGCCGCGGGAGGATTCCTGCGCCCCCGCTCGCGCGGGCACGGCTTGACCGAGCGCCCGCTCCGGCAGGAGGGACGCCCTTCGGTCCAGATCATGACAGGCGGAGTGTCGGCCCGCCTTTTCCGGTCCGGGAAGGTGGGAAGCCCGAGGGCCGCCCGCCAGGGTCCGGACTTCCCGCCGCCCTGCGGCAGCGGGAATGGGGGACTCGCCTAGGCCAGTTGGGCCGCGAGCGTCAAGCGGATTCTGTCAAAGGCGCAACAATCCGGCGGGGGAGGATTTCAGGCGGCAGAATGAATTCTCCCGCCCGGCCTCCCTCTTCTTCCTTTCGAAAGTTCTCGGCCGCGTCAGCCAGGGTGTTGTCAGGCCGGGCGTTGTCAGCCCAGGCGTTCGCGCACCAGCGCCCAGGCGGCGGCGAAGGCCGCCTCGGCGTCCAGCGCGGTGGTGTCCAGCAGCAGCGCGTCCCCGGCGGGCTTCATCGGCGCGGTGGCGCGGCTGGCATCCTGCGCGTCCCGCGCCCGCAGCTCGGCCAGCACCTGCGCCGGGTCGGCCTCCACGCCGCGGCCGCGCAGCTCCAGCCAGCGGCGGCGGGCACGCTCCTCGTCGCTCGCGGTGACGAACAGCTTCACCGGCGCCTCGGGGAAGACCACGGTGCCGATGTCCCGCCCGTCCAGCACCGCGCCATGGGTGCGGCCGAAATCCCGCTGCCAGTCCAGCAGCGCGGCGCGCACGGCGGGGATGGCGGCCACGGCGCTGGCGGCCCGATCGGCCGCCGGGCCGCGCAGGTCGGGGCGGCGCAGGTCCTCCGGCGTCAGCGCGCGGGCAGCGGCCTCGGCGCGGGCCGGATCGGCGGGGTCGGCGCCCTCGTCCAGCAGGCGGCGGCCGGTGGCGCGGTAGAGCAGGCCGGTGTCCAGGTAGGGCAGGCCGAGCGACTCGGCCAGGCGCCGCGCCAGCGTGCCCTTGCCCGCCGCCGCCGGCCCGTCCACCGCGATCACCACCCCGGCAAGGCTGCGCGCGGGCGCCGGCTGCGCCCCGCTCATGCGGTGGCCGGGTGGTTCAGCCGGCGCAGGGCATCGCCCCCCGCCGCGCGGTTGATGAGGTCGGCGAAGCCGGGGAAGGAGGTGTCGATGAAGCTGGCATCGTCCACCGTCACCGGCTGCGCGGTGGCCAGGCCCAGCACCAGCGCGCTCATGGCGATGCGATGGTCCATATGGGTGACGACGGTGCCGCCGCCCGGCGGCGGCGCGCCGGTGCCGTGCACCAGCATGTCGTCGCCCTCGATCTCCACGCGGATGCCGTTGGCCGCCAGCAGCGCGGCGGTCGCGGCCACGCGGTCGCTCTCCTTCACCCGCAGCTCGGCCAGGCCGCGGAAGCGGCTGACGCCGCTGGCGCAGGCGGCGGCGACGGCCAGGATGGGGTATTCGTCCACCATCGAGGGCACCCGCTCGGGCGGCACGTCCACGGCGCGCAGCGCGCCGAAGCGGGCGGTCAGGTCGCCCACCGGCTCGCCGCCCTCGGTGCGGGCATTCTCCACCGCCAGGTCGGCGCCCATCTCGCGCAGCGTGGTGAACAGGCCGGTGCGCAGCGGGTTCAGCCCGACATGCGCCACCGTCAGGACCGAGCCCGGCACCAGCAGCGCCGCCACCAGCGGGAAGGCGGCGGAGGAGGGGTCGCCCGGCACCGCCACGGGGGCGGCCACCAGCTCCGGCTGGCCGTCCAGCTCGATGACGCGGCGGTGGCCATCGGCCTCCACCCGCACCGTGGCGCCGAAATGGCGCAGCATGTTCTCGGTGTGGTCGCGCGTCGCCTCCGGCTCCACCACGCGGGTCACGCCGCGGGCGCAGAGGCCGGCCAGCATCACCGCCGACTTCACCTGCGCCGAGGCCATGGGCAGGGTGTAGTCCAGCGGCATCGGCTGGGCGGCACCCTCGATGGCGAGCGGCAGCCGGCCGCCGGCGCGGCCGGTGAAGCGCGCGCCCGAGGCCGAGAGCGGGTCCGTCACCCGCTTCATCGGCCGCTTGCGCAGGCTGGCGTCGCCGGTCAGCACGGCGAAGAGCGGGTGGCCGGCGAGCAGGCCGCAGATCAGCCGCGCGGCGGTGCCGGAATTGCCCATGTCCAGCACGTCCGCCGGCTCCACCAGCCCGCCGACGCCGCGGCCGGAGACCTGCCACTGGCCTTCGCCCAGCCGCTCCACCGTGGCGCCCAGCGCCCGCATGGCGGCGGCGGTGCGCAGCACGTCCTCCCCCTCCAGCAGGCCGGAGATCTCGGTGCGGCCGACGGCCAGCGCGCCGAACATCAGCGCGCGGTGGCTGATCGACTTGTCGCCGGCGACCGTCAGGCGGCCGGAGAGGCCCTGAAGCGGCCGGGAGGCGCGCAGCGGCCTTGCATTCGTTCCATGTTCCACAAGGGCGGGGTTTGACATGGGGGCGGGGTGCGTGGCAATGCGCCCCGTGTTTTTCGGCCGGCCCATCCCTGGCCCGCCTTTCCCGGGATACTCACGCTGATGGCCAAGCCCGAACTGGGTCTGAAACGCACTTGCGTCGCCTGCGGTGCCAAGTTCTACGATCTGACCCGCCAGCCGGCGGTGTGCCCCAAGTGCGGCACCGAGCAGCCCGCCGAGCAGCCGCGCCTGCGCCGCGCCGCCGCCGTGGTCGAGGAGAAGGTCAAGAAGCGGCCCGTCCCGGTCGAGGCCGATGGCGACGAGGTCGAGATCGAGGACGTCGACGCCGATGACGCGATCGACGACGCCGAGGACCTCGATGACGCCGAGGACGACATCGACGCCGAGATCGAGGTCGAGACCGACCGCGAGGAAGAGAACTGACCGCCTCCGGGCGCGCCGACTCGCAGGAATGACGATTTGGAGCCGGGGGAATTCATTCCCCCGGCTTTTTTATTGGCGCCCCTACTGGCGCTCCATCGCGAACATCGCGATCCGCACCAGCGCGCTGACCACGAGCAGGACCAGGACGATCCGGGAGAGGGTGGAGATCGGCGGCATGCCCTCCACATGGTTCCTGGCGGCCCGGCATGGAAGGCTCGCTGGCGCGGCGCCGCGGCATCGCCTATCCGGTGGGGCATGGACGCCACCGATGCCCATCTCGCCGCCCAGTACGAGGCCTACCCCTACCCGCAGCGCGACCCGCGCGAGGAGGCGAAGCGCCTGATCGTCGGCAGCCCGAGCCACCTGCGGGAGATCGACCATTGGATCTTCGGCGCCCGCCGCCCGGCCACGCAGCCGCTGCGGGCGCTGATGGCGGGCGGCGGCAGCGGCGACGGCACGATGATGCTGGCGCAGCAGATGCAATGGGCCGGCCGCCCCGGCGAGGTGGTGTGGCTCGACCGCTCCGCCGCCGCCCGCCAGGTGGCCGAGGCGCGGGCCAGGCAGCGCGGCCTCGCCAACATCCGCTTCGTCAACGGCTCGCTGCTCGACCTGCCGTCGCTGGGCCTCGGCGCATTCGACTACATCGATTGCTGCGGCGTGCTGCACCACCTGCCGGACCCGGCGGCGGGGCTGGCGGCGCTGGCGGGCGCGCTGGCGCCGGGGGGCGGCATCGGGCTGATGGTCTATGCCCCGCATGGCCGCACCGGCGTCTACATGCTGCAGGACGCGCTGCGCCTGCTGGCACCGGAGGAGGAGCCCCCCGCCGCCCGGGTGGAGGCCGCCCGCCGCCTGTGGAAGCACCTGCCCGAGACCGCCTGGCTGCGCCGCAACCCCTGGATCACCGACCATCTCGATGGCGGCGATGCCGGACTCTACGACCTGCTGCTGAACCCGCGCGATGCTTCCTTCAGCGTGCCGCAGCTGGCGGCGCTGATCGGGGGGGCCGGGCTCAGGCTCCGCTGCTTCGTCGAGCCGCTGCGCTACGACCCGGACCGCTATCTGCCGGACCCGCGCCTGCGTGCCCGCACCGCCGCACTGGACCCCGTGGCCCGCGCGGCGCTCGCCGAGTCGATCTGCGGCAACATGGGCATCCACATCGCCTATGTGACGCGCGACGAGGCCCCGGAACCCGCCTGGGACGACCCCGCCGCCATCCCGGTCCTGCGCGAGCTGGACGGCGCGGCGCTGGCCAAGGGGCTGCCCCGGGACGGGGTGCTGCGCGTCACCTTCGACGACATCCGCCTCGGCATCCCGCTGCCGCGCCTCGCCGCCGCCATCCTGGCGCGGGTGGACGGGCAACGCCGCATCGGCGAGATCGGCGACGCGCTGGCCGCCAACGGCATCCCGCGCGAGGCCTTCGCGCGGGACTGGGCGGCGCTGCGCGATGCCATGGAGCCGCTCAACCGCCTGCTGCTGGCCGCCCCGCCCGGATGAGCGATCCTCTGGAGCAGCGGCCGGCCATCGTCATCTTCGGCGCCGCCGTGCGCGCCGATGGCGGCCCGAGCCTGACGTTGCGCCGCCGCGTGATGGCCGCCGCCGCCTTCGGCGCCACCCTGCCCAGCCCGCTCTACGTGCCCACCGGCGCCAAGGGCCGCCACGGCCCGGCCGAGGCCGAGGTGATGGGCCGCCTGTTGCAGGATCTCGGCGTGCCCGCCGCCGCCATCCGGCTGGAACCCACGGGGACGGACACGCTCTCCTCCGCCCGCGCCTGCGCCGCCCTGCTGCGCGGGCATCAGGGGCCGGTCTATGCCGCCAGCAGCGGCTACCACCTGCCGCGCTGCGTCATGCTGCTGCGGCTCTACGGCCTGCGCGCGCGCGCCGCGCCGCCGCCCGAGGCCGCCCATGCCTGGCGGGAGCGCTGGTGGTGGCGCGGGCGGGAGGCGCTGGCCCTGCCCTATGACGCGGCGCTGGCCTGGTGGGAGGTGCGCCGCGCCCCGGCCGCCCCGCCCCCTGCCCCTCCCCCTGGCCAGGGCTGAGGCTCCCGGTGTAGAAGCCGCGCCAGCATCGCGAGTCGGGCCCCGCCCCGACGCCAACCTGCCCCGTCCGTGGCAAGGTGGCACCCCGGCGACGGGGGATGTGGCCGCGCTCGGCAATCCAACGGCGCCCACCTCGATGCGGAGCATGGAAGGAAGGGCGCCGCCGATGGACCAGCAATTCGCCAGCGACAACTATGCGGGCCTCTGCCCCGAAGCCTGGCAGGCCATGGCCGAGGCCAATGCCGGCCACGCCCCCGCCTATGGCGACGATCCCTGGACCGCCCGCGCCGCCGACCGCTTCCGTGCCCTGTTCGGCACGGAATGCGAGGTGTTCTTCGTGTTCAACGGCACGGCGGCCAATGCGCTGGCCCTGGCCGCGCTGTGCCAGAGCTACCACAGCGTGATCTGCGCCGAGGCGGCGCATGTCGAGACCGACGAGTGCGGCGCGCCGGAATTCTTCTCCAACGGCTCCAAGCTGCTGGTGGCGCCCGCCAGCGGCGGCCGGCTGACGCCGCACGCCATCCGCACGCTGGCCACCGCGCGGGGCGACATCCACTACCCCAAGCCGCGTGCCGTCACGATCACCCAGCCCACCGAGACGGGCGAGGTCTATTCGCTGGCGGAGATCCGCGCCATCGCCGCCGAGTGCCGGGCGCTCGGGCTGCGCCTGCACATGGATGGCGCGCGCTTCGCCAATGCCTGCGCCAGCCTCGGCTGCACCCCGGCCGAGATGACCTGGCAGGCGGGGGTGGACGTGCTCTGCTTCGGCGGCACCAAGAACGGCATGGCGGTGGGCGAGGCGGTGATCTTCTTCAACCGCGCCCTGGCCGAGGATTTCGACTACCGCTGCAAGCAGGCGGGGCAGCTCGCCTCCAAGATGCGCTTCCTGGCCGCGCCCTGGGTGGGCATGCTGGAAAGCGGCGCCTGGCTGCGCAACGCCGCGCATGGCAATGCCTGCGCGCGGGACTTCGCCGCCATGCTCGATGGCATCCCCGGCGTGGCGCCGATGTTTCCCGTGCAGTCCAACGCCGTCTTCCTCCAGGCGCCGCCGGCGGTGCTGGAAGGGCTGAAGGCGAAGGGCTGGCGCTTCTACACCTTCATCGGCGGCGGGGCGCGCTTCATGTTCGCCTGGGATGCCCGGCCGGAGCGGATGCGGGCGCTGGCCGACGACCTCCGCGCCCTGGCCGCCAGGGATAGTGCCGCGCCACGCCCCGTGCCAGTCTTCTCATCAGACAAGTGAGGGAGAACACCATGACCCCGACCGGCCTGAACGAGACGCCCTGGGAGCCCAGCCAGCGCTACCCCGAGCCGCGCTTCCGCGCCTTCGACCCCGCCTTCCTGCGCTTCCGCGCCATGAACGGCACGGTGGAGAAGCTGGCCGGCGGCTGCCGCTGGGCGGAGGGGCCGGTCTGGTTCGGCGACCAGCGCGCCCTCTACTGGTCCGACATCCCGAACGACCGCATCCTGCGCTGGGACGAGGCCACGGGGCAGGTCGCCACCTTCCGCCAGTCCTCCAACTACGCCAACGGCAACACGCGGGACCGCCAGGGCCGCCTCGTCACCTGCGAGCACCTGACGCGGCGCGTGACGCGCACCGAGCATGACGGCGCCATCACCTTGCTGGCCGACCGCTACGACGGCAAGCGCCTGAACTCGCCGAACGACGTGGTGGTGAAGTCCGACGGCTCCATCTGGTTCACCGACCCGCCCTTCGGCATCCTCGGCTACATCGAGGGCGAGAAGGCGGAGCCGGAGCTTTCGCAGGGCGTCTACCGCATCGACGGGCAGAGCGGCGCCGTCACCCTCGTCACCGACGAGCTGGCCGGGCCGAACGGCCTCGCCTTCAGCCCGGACGAGCGCATCTTCTACGTGGTGGAAAGCCGCGCCGAGCCGCGCCGCATCGTCGGCTACGACGTGGGCGAGGATGGCCGCCTCTCCAACCGCCGCACCGTGGTGCAGGGCGCCGCGGGCGACACGCCGGACGGCTTCCGCGTGGACACCGAGGGCAACCTCTGGTGCGGCTGGGGCATGGGCGGCGCGGAGTTCGACGGCGTGCGCGTCTTCACCGCCGAGGGCCGCCCGCTCGGGCAGATCGACCTGCCGGAGCGCTGCGCCAACATCTGCTTCGGCGGGCGGCACCGCAACCGGCTGTTCATGGCCGCCTCGCGCTCGCTCTACAGCGTTTACGTCAATGCGCAGGGCGTGGCAGGGGGGTAGGAATCTTCTTTTTCTGAAGAAAAAGAAGCAAAAAGACTTTGTCAGTTTGGCGGTGCGCTGGTTGAGAAGCGTGACACCAAACTGACAAAAAGTTTTTTGTTCTTTTTTTAAAAAGAACTTCTTTCTGACTCTTTCACCTCTCGCATGATGGCGAGATCCAGCCTGCGGTCTTCCGGGTCCAGCGCCGCCTCCAGCGCATCCAGCCGCGCGCTGAACTCGGCGCGCAGTTCGGCCTTGCGCGTCTCCGGCAGCCAGCTCGCCTCCACCCCGGCCAGGCTGAGCTGCCGGGCCTGCGCCGGCTGCCAGCCCAGCGCGTCGAACAGGGTGCGCCAGCAATGGCCCATGCTGGTGTGGAAGAAGGTCGGGTCGTCCGTGCCCAGCACGATGTTCACTCCCGCCTCGTAGAGCTGCCGGATGCGCTGCTGGCGCGGCGCCCGGTTGGCCGGGATGGAGGACCAGCAGGCCATGGTGAAGGGCACCTGCTCCGCCGCCGCGCGGGCCAGGATCGCCGGGTCGGCCAGCATGTTGTAGCCGTGGTCCAGCCGGTCGCAGCCCAGCGCGTCGCGGCAATGGGTGAAGTGGGCGGGCGGGCCCTCGAACAGCGTCTGGTTGTCCTCGCAGACATGGGCGGTGCGGCGCAGCCCGGCGCGGCCGGCGCGGCGCCACGCCTCCACCCACAGCAGCGGCGGCCCGGCGCGCTCGGCGCCATCCAGCCCGATGCCCACCACCTGCGGGCGCGGGTGGCGCTGCACCCACTCCAGCATCTCCAGCGCCTCGGAAGGCAGGCAGACGCTGCGGTCGATGCAGGCGATGAGCAGGGCGGAGGTGCCGAACTCCGCCTCGGCGCGGGCGAGCCCGTCGATCAGCCCATCGACGATCTCCGGGTAGGTGGCGCCGTTCGGCGTGTAGTAGTGCGGGTTGAAGAAGATCTCGGCGTGGCGGACATTGCCGTGCCGGTGCAAATCCTCGATGCACTCATAGGCCACGCGGGCGAACTCCTCGCGCCGCCGCACCGCCAGGGCGCCGAGCCGCAGCACCTCGAGGAAGCCGTAGAAATCCGGCCACTGGTAGAGCGTCTCCGCCGGGCGCGGCAGGCGCACGCCATTGGCCGCCGCCAGTTCCACCAGCGTGGTGGCGCGCACCGCGCCGGCGATGTGCAGGTGCAGCTCGACCTTCGGCACGAGGTCGAGATAGTCGGAATAGCCCAGCATGGCGCTCAGCGCCCCCCGCGGGCGATGTTCCAGAGGAACATGGCCGGGCCGGTGGGCACGCCGGTCAGCTCGGCGCGCCAGGCGGAGGCGGCGACGAACTGGCCGAGCGGCATGTAGAAGCCGGCCTCGGCGGCGCGGGCATGGATCTCGCCCGCCAGCCGCTTGCGCTCGTCCTCGCTGCCGGCGGCGGCGAAGGCGGCGCGCAGCCGCTCCACCGCCTCGTCCTTCGGCCAGCCGGCGAAGCCCGCCGGGCCGGGGCCGGCGCCGTTCAGATAGACGTTCTGCAACGGCGTCTGCATGTCCGGCACGGTGTTGGTGGTGTGGAAGATGTGCCAGCCCTCCGGCCGGGCGCGGCGGCCGAAGAAGGTGTTCAGGTCCATCGCCTGCATGTCCACCGTGAAGCCGAGCCGGGTCAGCAGATCCTGCGTCACCAGCCCCAGCGCGGCGATGCCGGGGGCGTCGGCCGGGTGCAGGATGACGACGGGCTTCGAGAGATCGGCCCCGCTCTCCGCCAGCAGGCGGCGGGCGCCTTCGAAATCGGGCGCGGCGGGCATGCCGGCGGCGGTCTCGTAGGGCGTGCCGCAGCCGTAGAAGCTGCGGCATTCCCGCCCGTATTCGGCGCGGCCGGCGACGCCGGGCAGGTAGTCGGCCTGGTTCACCGCCAGCATCACGGCGCGGCGCACCTGCACGTTGTCGAACGGCGCCTGGAGGTGGTTGAAGCGCAGGATGCCCTGGTAGCCGAAGGGGCTCACCACCTGCACCTTCACCTGCCGGTTCCGCTCCAGGATGGGCAGCACATCGGCCGGCAGCCGCTCCAGATAATCCACCTCGCCGGTGGAGAGCGCGCTCACCTGGCTGGAGACATCCGGCATGGCGATCAGCTCGATCCGCTCGAAGCGCGGATGCTTGGCCCCGCTGGCCCAGACGGAGGGCTCCGGGCGCGGCCGGTAGCCGGCATGGCGGGCGAGCACGATGCGGTCGCCGGGGCGGTATTCCTCGGCCACGAAGCGGTAGGGGCCGGAGCCGATCGGCTCAGTGACCGGGCGGGTGGCGGGCGTCTCGGCCAGGCGCTTCGGCATGATCATCGGCACCATGGCGCCCGGCTTGGCCAGCGCCTCCAGCACCAGCCCGAAGGGCTCGCGCAGCACCAGGCGGAAGGTGGCGGAATCCACCGGCTCCAGCGTGGCGGTGGCGCGCAGCAGCATGCCGCCCAGCGCGTCCCGCGCGCCCCAGCGGCGCAGGCTGGCCACGCAATCCTCGGCGGTGACGGGGGCGCCGTCGTGGAAGACCAGCCCTTCGCGCAGGGTGAAGCGCCACTCCAGCCCGTTCTCGCTGCGCTCCCAGCGCTCCACCATCTGCGGCCGGGGCCGCCACTGGTCGTCCACCGCGAAGAGCGTGTCGAAGACGAGGTAGGAGAAGTCCCGCGCGGTGAAGCTGGTGGTGAAGTGCGGGTCGAGGATGGTGGTCAGCGTCTCCGGCACGACGCGCAGCGTGCCGGCGCGGCCCGGCGACTGCGCCCGCGCGGCGGTGGAGAGCAGGGCGGGCACGCCAAGGGGAGCGGCGAGGAGGGTGCGGCGGAGCATCGCGGGGGAACCTCTACAAAGCGGGCGGGCGGGGCGCCGCGCCGGTAATGTCCGGCGCAGCAAGAATCATGCGCGAGAACCATGGGGCAAGAACCATGCCCGGCGGCCCGTGAAAACCCGCCCTATCACTCCGCGCGGATGCGCCCCTCCGTCGCGGCGCGCGCGGCGCGCGCGGCGCCCCCGGCGGCGAGGTGGCGGGCCACCGCCTCGTCCATGGGCAGGCCGTTGTCGCGGGCCATCAGCGCCCGGTCGCGAAAGGGCAGGTAGCCATCGCCGCCGCGGCGCAGGAAGTCGTTGGTGACGAGGCGGTAGGCCCGCTCCGGCTCCAGCGGCCGGCCGCCGATGGTCACCGCCGCCACCCGCTCGCCCACTGGCGCCTGCGGGCGGATGCGCAGCGCCATCCCCGCCACCTGCGGGAAAGCGCCGCCCGAGCCGGCGCGGGAGAGGCCGATCTCCAGCGCCGCGCGCAGGTCGGCGCCGCGCAGCACCAGGAAGGCGAGGGTGTTGCCGAAGGGCAGCGCCTCCAGCACCGCGCCGCGGCTGATCATCCCTTCCGGCAGGCCGGCGCGCAGCCCGCCGCCATTGGTCAGCGCGATCTCGGCCTCCGGCTCGGCGGCCAGCATGGCGTCGGCCACGAGGTTGCCGAGGGCGCATTCGCCGCCGCGGCAGCCTTCCGGCGTCAGTCCTGGGGCGCCGGGGCCGGCGGGGCTGGCGCGCAGCGCGGCCAGCGGCGCGGCGAAGCCGGCCAGCAGCGCCGCCACCGCCGCATCCTCGGCCAGGGCGGCGGTGACGGGGCGCACCGCGCCGCCATGCGCCAGCACCCGCCCATCCGCCGCGAGGTCCAGCGAGAGCCGGCCGAGCCAGCGCCCGTAGGAGCCCGCCTGCACGATGCGGACGGCGCGGTCCGGCCCATCCGCCAGCAGGGGGTGCGGGCCTTCCGCGCCGGGCAGGCCATCGGCCAGCAGGGTGTGGGAATGGCCGCCGACGATGAGGTCGAGGCCCGGCACGGCGGCGGCCAAAGCGAGGTCGCTGGCCAGGCCCAGATGCGAGAGCACGAGGATGGTGCCGGCCCCCTGCGCCCGCAGCACGGCGGCCTGCCGGGCGGCGGCCTCCTGCGCGTCGGTGAAGGCGAGGTCGGGGCCGGGGCTGGAGGCGCGCGGCGTGGTCTCCGTCGTCAGGCCGATGACGCCGATCCGCGCGCCGCCGCGCTCGAACAGGGCCGAGGGGCGGATGCGCGCGGCCAGCGCCGGCATCCGGCGGGTGTCGAGATTGGCCGAGAGCAGCGGGAAATCCACCGCCCCGGCGTAGCGCAGCAGCCCCTCCGGCCCGTGGTCGAACTCGTGGTTGCCGAGCGCCATGGCCTCGCAGCCCGTGGCGCGCTGCACCGCCGCCTCGGCCAGCCCGCCATGGGCGGTGTGGTAGAGGCTGCCGGTGAACTGGTCGCCGGCGTCGAGTTGCAGCACGGCGCGGCCGGCGGCGGCGGCCTCGGCGCGGGCCTCCGCCAGGGCGGTGGCCAGCCGTGCGCTGCCGCCCAGGCAGTCCCGCCCCGGCGCGCAGGCGGCGCCGCTCGGCTGCTGGCCCTCGTGCCGGGCGTGGAAGTCGTTCAGGTGCAGCAGCGCGAGCCGCGCCTCCACCTCGGCGCGGGGCCGGCGCAGGGCGGGAAGGGCCAGCGCCAAGCCGAGCGGCGCGACGCGCAGCAGGGCGCGGCGCGGCAGGCCGGGCCGGGCGGGGGCGGCGGGGGAGGGGGCAGGAGAGTCGGGCGGCATGACGGATTCCCCACGGGCAGCCCCGCTTTAGCCCAAGTCCCGCCGCATTCGGAATGTCCCTTGTCTGCCGGGCATGACGGGTCCAAACCGGAAGCCTGTCCTTCTGGCGTAAAGACTGGAACCGCGATGCAGGTCTACCTGCCGATCGCCGAAATGTCGGTGGATGCCCTGCTGCTGCTGGGCATTGGCTTTGGCGTGGGCTGGCTCTCGGGGCTGTTCGGCGTGGGGGGCGGCTTCCTGCTCACCCCGCTGCTGATCCTGATCGGCATTCCCGCCCCGGTGGCGGTGGCCTCGGGCGCCAACCAGACGCTGGGTGCCTCGGTTTCCGGCCTCATCGCGCAGTGGCGGCGCGGCAATGTCGACCCCCGCATGGGCGGCGTGCTGCTGGTGGGCGGCTTCATCGGCTCCGGCCTCGGCGTGCAGCTCTTCGCCTGGCTGCGAAGGCTGGGGCAGGTCGATCTCGCCGTCTCGATCTTCTACGTCGTCATCCTGGGCAGTGTCGGCGCGCTGATGGTGCGCGAGAGCGTGCGCGCCATCCTGCGCCGGCGGCGGCAGGGCGGCCCCGCCCGGCTGCACGCGCATTTCTGGATGCACGGCCTGCCCTTCAAGCTGCGCTTCCGCAAGTCGCGCCTGTACATCTCGGTCATCCCGCCGCTGCTGGTGGGGCTGGCCATCGGCGTGCTCTCGGCGATCATGGGCGTCGGCGGCGGCTTCATGCTGGTGCCGGCGATGATCTACCTGCTCGGCATGCCCACCGCCGTGGTCATCGGCACCTCGCTGTTCCAGGTGGTGTTCGTCGCCGCCAACGTCACGCTGCTGCAGGCGGTGCAGACCGGCAGCGTCGACATCGTGCTGACGCTGCTGCTGCTGATCGGCGGCGTGGCGGGGGCGCAGTTCGGCGCCAGCATGGGCACCCGCCTGCGTGGCGAGGAGACGCGCGCCCTGCTCGGCCTGCTGGTGCTGGGCGTGGCGCTGAGCCTGCTCTGGGGCCTGGTGGTGACGCCGGACAGCCAGTTCGCCGTGGGCCCGATGCCCCTATGAGCCTGTGGCGGCCAGCGGGGGCGCGGGCGCGCCCGGCGGGAGCGGCGCGCGCCGGCTGCCGCGCCGGTCTCCATGCCGTTCTGGCCATGGCGCTCGGCCTGCTGCTCGCCGCTCCCGTGGCGGAGGCCCAGGCACCCGCCCCGCCGCCGCGACGCCCGAGCCCAGCGCCACCGGCCCGCCGAGCTGGAACACGCCGGAGAGGTTCAGCCCCACCGCCAGCATCAGCCAGCCCATGCCGGC